>NZ_JACASN010000075.1:0-2957 GCF_013390985.1 Acinetobacter sp. Swhac1
GAGCTAGAAATGAAAATACGAATGGTTTAATCCGGCAATATCTGCCAAAATCATCATCGTTTGATGACGTGTCAAACGAACAAATAGAGCAGATAGAATTTGCACTCAACCATCGTCCTAGAAAAACACTAGGTTGGTATACACCGAGTGAAGTTATGGCTGGTTTTTATACTGTTGCACTTGCCGCTTAAATCCGCCTTATAAGTTCTATAACTATTTGGAATGAAATTGTGATGCTATTTGAGTTATTTTACTTTTCATCTATTTTACACTAGCGCTGTAGCTTATTATTCACCAAACCACAGCACTGTAATCAATCATCTCAAAATTCAGAGTTAACTCATCCTTTCTCTTTATTTATAACGATGCATCATTAGATCAGATACTTAACGCTTAATTACCAATAAACGCTCTTCCTGCATATCCCGAATAGCTGATTGAATTCCCTCACGCCCTAAACCCGAATCTTTCACGCCACCATAAGGCATATTGTCCACGCGGAAGGATGGGATATCATTAATAATCACACCACCCACCTGCAACTGCTCCCATGCATACAGCATTTTGTCCAGACTCTTTGTATACACACCTGCCTGTAAACCAAAACGGCTTTGATTAATACGCGCAATCCCTTGTTCAAAAGAAGAGTATTTTTCCAAAATAGCAACAGGGCCAAAGACTTCATCTTTATACACTTCTAAGTTTGGATCGACCTGTTCCAATAAAGTCGGCTCAAACATCACCCCTTTGAGTTCCCCACCGACCAACAATTTTGCACCTTTCTTCACTGCCTTATCGACCCATTTTTTCAGACGCTGCGCTTCAGAAGTCTTAATCATTGGGCCAACTAGCGTCGTGTCTAAATCAGGGTCTGCCGCTTTGATTTTTTTCAGCTGGCTGACCATTTTCTTTTTCAGATCAGCATATACATCTGCATGCACTAAAATACGTTGCACACTAATACACACCTGCCCTGCATGATTATATGCCCCGCCAATGAGACGATTGATCAGCGCATCATTCAATTCAGTATCGGGTTCAATCATCACTGCTGCATTGCCGCCCAACTCTAGCGTTACTTTTTTGCGTCCTGCGCGGGCTTTCATATCCCAACCCACCACATCTGAACCGGTAAAACTGAGCAGTTTAAAGCGGTCATCTGTCACTAAAACATCAGCTTGTTCACGCTCACAAGGCAATACCGAAAACGCACCTTTAGGTAAATCTGTTTCTGCCAACACTTCTGCAATTTTCAATGCTGAAATAGGCGTGGCACTGGCAGGTTTTAATACAAAAGGACAACCTGCGGCAATCGCAGGTGCAATTTTATGTGCAGTTAAATTCAACGGAAAATTAAAAGGACTAATCAAAGACACGGTACCAATGGGTACATGCTTAACCATCCCTTGATAATTCGCAGCAGCAGCCGTCACTGCCAACGGCAAAATACGCCCTTCATCTAGTTGTGACACCGCATCTGCCGCAATTTGGAAGGTATTAATTAAACGCTCGACTTCTGCCATCGCAGCCAAACGTGGTTTTCCACCTTCGGCAATTAAAATTTCGACCAATTCTTCACGCATGTTTTGAAAACGCTGCACACAATGCAACAGAATTTTTTGTTTTTGAAAGGGCTGTAACTTTGCCATTTCGGCTTCTGCTTTTACGGCTGCACGAATGGCTTTTTCAATACTTTTCGCATCGGCAAGTGCGACACGCGCATATAAATTTTGAGAATATTTATGCTGAACGGCTAACCATTGCCCTGTTTCTACGGCTTTATTGGCAAGATAGAGCGGATAATCGACAGGTGGATGGACATTTTGCATACTGAAATCCTCTATTTTTGGCGCGAATTAAGCTATATTTTTACAAGAATTTTGATTCTAGAAAATGTATGATGCGCTAAGTTGGACAATATTTCACATGATTTTTTGTCACGAGAACATACAACACCACACCATTCATCCCAAATGATGATGACAAAATACTAGAGTTTATATGCTTACATTACAACGTTTTGCTTTAGCATGCAGTTTAATTAGTTGTTCAGCGGTGCATGCCGATATTATTGGGGTAAAAGCCAGCGTAGATTATTGGAAATATAGCGCAGACTGGAATCAGGCTCAGTTATCACCAAACTTGGATGATGATTTTGCCTTACCCTTCAGTCTAGCAGTAGAGCATCCAGTACCATTTTTACCCAATGCTAAAATTAAACATGCCAATTTGCAGGCCGAAAGCGAGCAAAGCGCTGCTGGTGTAAAAATCAATCAACTAGATTTAGATTACTCAGACTTCATTTTATATTATGAAATTTTAGATAACATTGTTGCCGCAGATGTTGGATTTGGTGCCAAAGTACTTGAAGGCGACTTAAGATCGAATTTGTTTTCGACACAAGACGTCAGTGAAACTTTACCTATGCTGTATGCAGAAGCAGCGGTCAAATTACCATTTACAGGTTTAAGTGCCAAAGCTGAAGCTAACTATGCCAAAAATAGCGACAATGAAGTTCGTGATGCTCAGGCAGAAATTAAATATAACTTTATAGATGCCATTTTAGTCGATGTTGGTTTAAAAGCAGGTTATCGCATTTTAGATATTAAGCTCAATCAAGATTCCAATCAGGAAACTCAATTAGAGTTTAAAGGCCCATATTTAGGTTTAGAAGCACATTTCTAAATATTTGATATTTATATAAGTTTAAAACCCTTAAATTATTTTTAAGGGTTTTTTATTCTTCGCAGATTCAAATCCCAAGTGCAACACATTTGTAGTTAGTTGAAAAAGTTAGGTGTATTCATAGAATCATTAGACTTTTTCAACTCGCAATTGGAAAGCACACAATGAAGAAATACACCCAACTTTCTCAAGATGAAAGATACGAAATTTATGCTACTTTGAAAAGTAAAAGTTCAATCGCTACCCTTGCTCGGGAGTTAGGACGTTCACGA
>NZ_JACASN010000076.1:0-2935 GCF_013390985.1 Acinetobacter sp. Swhac1
TTAACGACTGTTTGGGGTTGTATAGTCAAGTAATTAAGTGCATGTGGTGGATGCCTTGGCAGTCAGAGGCGAAGAAAGACGTGATAGCCTGCGAAAAGCTCCGGGGAGGCGGCAAATATCCTTTGATCCGGAGATTTCTGAATGGGGAAACCCACCTACCTTAAGGTAGGTATCGTATGATGAATACATAGTCATACGAAGCGAACGCGGGGAAGTGAAACATCTCAGTACCCGTAGGAAAAGAAATCAATTGAGATTCCCTCAGTAGCGGCGAGCGAAAGGGGAAAAGCCCATTAAGTTATGTGTGTTTTAGTGGAATGCTCTGGGAAGTGCAACCATAGTGGGTGATAGTCCTGTACACGAAAGGGCACACATAATGATGACGAGTAGGGCGAGGCACGTGAAACCTTGTCTGAATATGGGGGGACCATCCTCCAAGGCTAAATACTCCTGACTGACCGATAGTGAACCAGTACCGTGAGGGAAAGGCGAAAAGAACCCCTGTGAGGGGAGTGAAATAGATCCTGAAACCGCATGCATACAAGCAGTGGGAGCCAACTTGTTTGGTGACTGCGTACCTTTTGTATAATGGGTCAGCGACTTATATTCAGTAGCGAGGTTAACCGAATAGGGGAGCCGTAGAGAAATCGAGTCTTAATAGGGCG
This sequence comes from Acinetobacter sp. Swhac1, assembly GCF_013390985.1. Classification (NCBI taxonomy): domain Bacteria; kingdom Pseudomonadati; phylum Pseudomonadota; class Gammaproteobacteria; order Moraxellales; family Moraxellaceae; genus Acinetobacter; species Acinetobacter sp. Swhac1. The sequence continues at coordinate 666 of NZ_JACASN010000076.1, forward strand.
TATAGTTGCTGGGTATAGACCCGAAACCGGGTGATCTATCCATGAGCAGGTTGAAGGTTGGGTAACACTAACTGGAGGACCGAACCCACTGTCGTTGAAAAGCCAGGGGATGACTTGTGGATAGGGGTGAAAGGCTAATCAAACTCGGTGATAGCTGGTTCTCCCCGAAAGCTATTTAGGTAGCGCCTCGGACGAATACCATTGGGGGTAGAGCACTGTTTCGGCTAGGGGGTCATCCCGACTTACCAAACCGATGCAAACTCCGAATACCAATGAGTACTATCCGGGAGACAGACTGCGGGTGCTAACGTCCGTAGTCAAGAGGAAAACAATCCAGACCGCCAGCTAAGGCCCCAAAATCATAGTTAAGTGGGAAACGATGTGGGAAGGCATAGACAGCTAGGAGGTTGGCTTAGAAGCAGCCACCCTTTAAAGAAAGCGTAATAGCTCACTAGTCGAGTCGGCCTGCGCGGAAGATGTAACGGGGCTAAAACTATGTGCCGAAGCTGCGGATGCATAATTTATTATGCGTGGTAGGGGAGCGTTCTGTAAGCCGAAGAAGGTGGATTGAGAAGTCTGCTGGAGGTATCAGAAGTGCGAATGCTGACGTGAGTAACGACAAAACGGGTGAAAAACCCGTTCGCTGAAAGACCAAGGGTTCCAGTCCAACGTTAATCGGGGCTGGGTGAGTCGACCCCTAAGGCGAGGCCGAGAGGCGTAGTCGATGGGAAATTGGTTAATATTCCAATACTTCAGTGTAATGCGATGAGAGGACGGAGAAGGTTAAGTCAGCCTGGCGTTGGTTGTCCAGGTGAAAGGAAGTAGGCATGCATCTTAGGCAAATCCGGGGTGCTCTATGCTGAGATCTGATAGCAAGCTGTACTTGTACAGTGAAGTGGCTGATACCCTGCTTCCAGGAAAAGTCTCTAAGCTTCAGTTACACTGGAATCGTACCCGAAACCGACACAGGTGGTCAGGTCGAGTAGACCAAAGCGCTTGAGAGAACTCTGCTGAAGGAACTAGGCAAAATGGTACCGTAACTTCGGGAGAAGGTACGCTGTTGATGGTGATAGGACTCGCTCCTTGAGCTGTCGACAGCCTCAGAAACCAGGCCGCTGCAACTGTTTATTAAAAACATAGCACTCTGCAAACACGAAAGTGGACGTATAGGGTGTGATGCCTGCCCGGTGCTGGAAGGTTAATTGATGGGGTTAGCGTAAGCGAAGCTCTTGATCGAAGCCCCAGTAAACGGCGGCCGTAACTATAACGGTCCTAAGGTAGCGAAATTCCTTGTCGGGTAAGTTCCGACCTGCACGAATGGCATAATGATGGCGGCGCTGTCTCCAGCAGAGGCTCAGTGAAATCGAATTCGCCGTGAAGATGCGGTGTACCCGCGGCTAGACGGAAAGACCCCGTGAACCTTTACTGCAGCTTGACATTGAACTTTGACCTTACTTGTGTAGGATAGGTGGGAGGCTTTGAAACTTGGACGCTAGTCCGAGTGGAGCCGTCCTTGAAATACCACCCTGGTAATGTTGAGGTTCTAACTCTGTCCCGTTATCCGGGACGAGGACCATGTCTGGTGGGTAGTTTGACTGGGGCGGTCTCCTCCTAAAGAGTAACGGAGGAGTACGAAGGTGCGCTCAGCGTGGTCGGAAATCACGCGTAGAGTATAAAGGCAAAAGCGCGCTTAACTGCGAGACCCACAAGTCGAGCAGGTACGAAAGTAGGTCTTAGTGATCCGGTGGTTCTGTATGGAAGGGCCATCGCTCAACGGATAAAAGGTACTCTGGGGATAACAGGCTGATACCGCCCAAGAGTTCATATCGACGGCGGTGTTTGGCACCTCGATGTCGGCTCATCTCATCCTGGGGCTGAAGCAGGTCCCAAGGGTATGGCTGTTCGCCATTTAAAGAGGTACGCGAGCTGGGTTTAGAACGTCGTGAGACAGTTCGGTCCCTATCTACCGTGGGCGCTGGAAATTTGAGAGGATCTGCTCCTAGTACGAGAGGACCAGAGTGGACGAACCTCTGGTGTACCGGTTGTGACGCCAGTCGCATCGCCGGGTAGCTATGTTCGGAAGGGATAACCGCTGAAAGCATCTAAGCGGGAAGCCTACCTCAAGATAAGATTTCCCCGAGGCTTTATGCCTCCTAAAGAGCCGTTGAAGACTACGACGTTGATAGGTTGGATGTGGAAGCATAGCGATATGTGAAGCTGACCAATACTAATTGCTCGTGAGGCTTGACTATACAACACCCAAACAGTTG
>NZ_JACASN010000077.1:0-2883 GCF_013390985.1 Acinetobacter sp. Swhac1
TTGCATCGAGTAAGTCAAAAATAATCGTGGTGACATCTTGGCTTAAGTCACGGTTATTAAAAACTTCATAGGCAGTAATGGTGACATCGGTGTCACTCGGTAACAGTTTCTGTTCTTCTTCGATCAAGTCATTGATCGGTAAAAGCGTCTGTTTCACTTCCAGATGTAAAACATCCTTAAACTCTAAATTTTCATCTTCAAGTTCTAACAGCTGCTCGTTAAAATAGGGCAATAGAATAGAATGGAGATAAGGTTGAATCTCAACAATATCAAAGATTTCGATATCACGAGTTTCTTCAATCGTACTGATGTGGTCATTTACTTCGATTAAGATATGGTAGTAACTCACATTCGTCTCCAAAGCTTCTAGTGGATATTCAATTATTTACAATAACACGAACCCGAGTCAAGATGTGCTGTGATTGTATTTCATACACATATTAAAATTAGGGGATTTTTTTAGTAATTCATCATTTCAACGGGCATTAAACAATGCAATATCGGCACTTTGTAAACGGAAATGCTGCATATCTTGCTCTTCTAGCATTGGGTACATCAGGGCTTTCGGATCATTATGATGTTTCATTCCGAGGGCATGGCCAAATTCATGCGCTAAAGTCAGACGTAAGTCTTCTTTGGACTCAAACTCATAAATATGAATTTCACGCCCATTGAACAGTCCTTTATCAAATAGACGGGGTTGAAAGCGCTGGTTGAATTGGTCAATCGCGAGATTATGACCTTGATCTAAACGGTTCAGCTCATCTACTTTTTGGTTGTAGGCATTCACTTGCAGGTTAAAGCTGGCAATTTGTTGGTCTAAAACGTGTTGCTGTTGACGCAGCTGCGCCAAACTTTGTTGCACGGTAGCTTGCTGCGAAGCAGGAACTCCGCCGTGCTGGTTATACTGACGGATCATGGCATTATAGTTTTGGCTAAGGTCTTGTAGACTCTGTTTTTGCACATCTAAGGCCCCTGAGTGACGTGCCAGATTTTGTTGCATGGCTTTGAGTTCAGTATTCTTCTGACTCAGCCCTTGTTCATTTTGTGTCAGTTTAGACAGTTGATCACGGCGCTGTACCGACTCATCTTGACGCTGGTCATAAATGAGTCGAATACTGAGCCGAGCATTGGGGTCATAGACAAAGTAGTCTTGGCCCAAACCCTGCTTCCAAATATCCGTGGCTTGCTGGCTAATGTACTTTAACTCATGTTCACTAAGACCAAAACGCGGATCGACTTCCGCAATACGATAGCGAATACGCTGATCGAAAGGATGGGTGAGCCGATCCAGCAGTGGATTGAGACGCAGCTGGGGCTGTTGTATATTTTGATACAGAATGAACCCTAAAAAGCCCAGTAAAGCAAACAAGAGACTTTGACGCATATTTCTTCATATATCTTTATTTTTAGCTACTTTAGCGTAAAAAATACCTTTGCAACATAAAAAATGCGTCTTCTCTGGGGGCTTAAATTATCCCCAGTGCTGTTAGACTTTGTTTGACCAGTTGCTCACGCACGCTGGCTGAAATTCCTGTTTTCATCTGCATATTCAAAGCAAAATACACTTTTTCACCTGTTGCTGTTTCGACCCAGCCTGTCCACCAGCCCACTTGCGGTTCTAGGTCCATGCCCCAACCAGATTTGGCGTAGAGTTTATAATTCGGTTTTTGTTCAATCAGCAACATGTCTTGTACTGCATGTTGTACATCGGGTTTAAAAGCGAGTTGTGTATTGGCCAGTTTCTCCACAAAAAGGACTTCTTGAACAGGCGTAATTTGCAGTGGACCGACTAACCAAAAATTATCGACAACGGTGCCAATCTGTTGATTGCCATATCCAATGCGCTGTACTTCTTTTTGCATTAGGTCTAGGCCAATGCGCCGTGCAAGCTCCTGATAAACGGGAACGGCAGATGCTTGCATGGCTTGCCCTAAAGTCATGTCTTTTTCCCAGGCAGGGAAACTACGCTTTTGACCATCCCATTTAAACACCTCGGTGCTGGTTGCTTTACCATGCTCTAGTCCGATTAAGGCATTCAGCATTTTAAAGGTAGAGGCAGGTACATAGGGTGTCTGGGCGCGGCTCAAGTCATTGCCGTAGCTGTGTAAGCCATGTTTATCCTTAATGACAATCACCCCAGTGGTTTGGAGTTGATTGAAGGCTTGTTGGATCTGCTGCTGCGCGCTTTGCTGATGTTGGTTTTTAGCTGTTTCTACGGAGGGGCTTATTGTGGTACATGCAGAACCGAAGGTAGCAATGAGGGCGATGAGGCACAACTCTACAGTTTTCATTGAAGGCTGAGATCTAAATTTTTTTATCATCCTAATGTAAAAGTGGAATGTGAAACAACAATATTTAGGTAATAAAAAACCGCGCTTTAGCGCGGTTTTTTATTACAGAGACAAATTATTTTTTGTCATCTTTTACTTCAGTGAACTCAGCATCTACAACGCCATCGTCCGCTTTTTGTTGTTGACCAGCGTCACCACCGAATGCATTCGGGTCGAACCCTTCAGCACCGCCTTGACCTTGCGCAGCTTCATAAGCGCGTTGCGTGATCGGCATGATGATGTTTTGAAGTGCTTCAGTTTTCGCTTTGATGTCTTCTACATCATTTTCTTTAGTTGAAGTTTCAAGCTCAGCGACTGCAGTTTCAACAGCAGTTTTTTCGTCAGCAGTTACTTGCTCGCCTAGATCTTTCACTGCTTTTTGAGCAGAAGATACCAATGCATCCGCTTCGTTACGTGCTTTCGCAAGTTCTTCGAACTTACGGTCTTCTTCAGCATTCGCTTCAGCATCTTTGATCATTGCTTCGATTTCAGCATCAGACAAACCTGAGTTTGCTTTAATCTGGATTGATTGCTCTTTACCAGTGCTCTT
>NZ_JACASN010000078.1:0-2836 GCF_013390985.1 Acinetobacter sp. Swhac1
TGAATCATGATACGCCACGGTGGTTGTGTTTTGTGTTAGCGCATTAATAAATACAACCACCTTTTTTATTTTTCAAGCGATAATTATAATATATTTCAACAGTTTAAGCCTTAAGTTGGCGCGTATGGTATAAATACGTCCATTAATGCGTTCGTTCTTATCTGCTGACTTCCAAAAATGAGCAGCATCTTTAGCCCAATTTGGTAAATTTCCTGATTTTATATTTTCTAAATCTTCTCTTTTGTATTTACCTTCACGATTTATATAAGCGTAATGGCTTGCCCCTCGACTTCCCGAAGAACCGTATTGCCTACCTGATTTAACTGATAAGTGATAAATCGCCATAATTCGCCTATTTTGAATCTGCTTTTTTTGTTTCTCGGAGAGAAACGCGGAAGCGTGCATTCCAACTGCTGTTGTCATGATAACTTCAATATATATTCGCTACAAGGTGATAACCCATAGTTCAGAAACCCCAAATCTGAGGGTCTATAAGTGACACGATTAATAAGGATTTTTTTAAGCTATAAACTGTAATTTTTTGTTATTAGATAGACATTAGGATATTTTTTAAACTAAAGGACTGAAAGCCAATTTTAAAATTTTAAAAATCCTATAAAAAATGATCACCTGGCTAAATATTTTTCAATTCAAGTCATACTCAGAATAAATATTTCTTTAATTGTAAAAGTCAGAAATTAATAATTTAATATGATTTTTGTTGTTTAGTGCTGTAATAGATTTCCTCTATTTTTAGTTATGCTATGATTTAAAAATATTGACAATGAGGAAGTGGCAATGGCTATCGAAAATCTAAAATTTACTGAAGATCAAAAAAAGTTTGTAACTGATGAAATCTCTCGTTTGAAGGGATTAGAGAATAGAAACCAAACTGAAGATTTAATTTTGTCACTTGTTAAAAGTATTGAATCAGGCTCACCAACAAAGCAGCAAATTAGTTCATTTGAACGTGTAATGAAAAATGAATTTAAAAAACATAAAGCACGTTTAGAATTAGAAAAAATTAAGGAAGATGAAAAAAAACTTTTAGCTAGTTTGAAAAAAGATGCTCAAGCTGCTCAAGTTAAAGATCGCAAAAAACGTGAACATAAATTAATTTCAATTGGTGCGCTTTTTGAAATAGTAGATTTCCCAACTGAAGATAAAGGAATTATTACTGGTGTTCTTTTAAAGGCTCTTGAATCATATAAATCCAATCCCCAACATTTTGACAGTTTAAAAATTGCTGGTGACAAATTTATTGCTGATCGGGAACAATCAAAAAAATCTAAATCAACTCTAGTTGATAATTCAGGCTCTACAAATTAAAGAATATTCAAACTGGTAAAAATATAATTTAATTTTTTTCAGTCGCAACCCTGCGGGATTGCTTTGTTAATCCCGCTTATAGGTAACATGGAAGTAGTTGCGGGTCTGCGGTCAGCTAGCCAAAATCACAGATTTTGTCTGCTTCGCTTGCCCCATTCAACAGTAATCAGAGAAGGGAGGATTTTTCAGATTTTTCAGTTCGCAAAGTAGACACTTTGCTCTGCTCTATCGTTTAGGATTCAATATCTTTTTTTGAAAATTCAAAATAAATTAAATCTTTTTTACCTAGCTCAACCATTATTGAATTATAAAAATTGACAGGTAAATTTATAAATTCCTGATGCTCCGACCATAGTGCTTGTTCACCTTTGAATAGATATTTATATCTTGGATTGCCAAGTTCTATACGCTCTTTTTCTTTTGCAATTACTTCCGATCTGATTGCATTAAGCATATCTACAATTTGAATTGCTTTAGGGTCAATTTGATATTCCCTAGAGCTTTTCCCATTAATCCAAAGTTGAGCATCACGGCTATTGTACTTAGTTTCTTCCGTGTGGACTACCTTGTAAAATTCAATTATTTGCTCTGGGCTATATAAACCATTTCTGAAGCATTCAATTTTGAATTGAGCATTATTCATTTTTTCAGTTCCTTAATATTCATTATATGATACGCAATGAACCGCATTTTTTTGAAGCATTAGAAATCTAAACATCAAAAAAATGCGGGTGACTATTACCCCTATTTATTTTCAAATAAGAGCCTTAAATATAATTGCCAATCTTTATATATTAATTTTGAATGCTTCATATTTTCCTCTGTAGTGAATTGACCCCCTTCAGGGGGTCAACTGTTTTATGCGTATGATGATGTATAGCAGCGTTTATAAACTTTTGTACCTGTCGGCAATAATTCAAAATCTAATACTGTTGCATTTGCAGACTGATGAATCACGATATAGTTATCCATGATCTTTTTTTTCATTGGCTCTTTGCTGGTAAATTCATTCGGTAAAGGCACAACATAACCTTGCATTGAACCTGTTGCATCATAAGCCTGTTTAAGTTCACGGATGACACAATATGCCCGGCTTTTCTCAATAACTTGATAGAAGTCTACATTTGTTTGCTCATATCCCCATGAGGTATATAAGATCGTCCCGATCTCTAACTGATCACGGAATTTTTTAATTCGGGCTTTTTGTTCTTCCTTGTTCTTGATGGCGTTTTGATGGCTCAAGTTGTCTGATTGAATATTTTGAGAAACAGCTTCTTTCATACGTTCAACTGTTTTAAATCTAGTGTAGATAAAAGGGGGTCGTTTGCGGGAGAGGGCGAAATCCTACGCTAAGGCTTTGGCCAACGATATTCTCCGGTAAGATTGATGTGTTCCCAGGGGATAGGAGAAGTCGCTTGATATCTAGTATGACGTCTGTCGCACCTGCTTGATCGCGGCCGCGATAGCTAGATCGCGTTGCTCCTCTTCTCCATCCGCGTTCCAAGCT
>NZ_JACASN010000079.1:0-2606 GCF_013390985.1 Acinetobacter sp. Swhac1
GCTGAAGATCCTGATCCAACGACTGACAAGGTTGGCATTAATACTATGTTGCAGTGCGACCGAAGCGATCGAGGTATTAGGATTTTTGCAGGCATTGACAATACTGAGTTTGAATTCTTTGCTGTATTTTCGGCGTTTTTTAGCAACAGGAGGTGTTGCTGAATATATATCCATGTTCATGGATTAAGTCCCCACTTGTTTCTAAGTGGGGACTAAATTAAGGCTTATAGGATGAATTCAGAAGGTGTGTTCAGCGGACGCTTACTTATTTTCAATACACAATGCGTAATTTTCACCATTAAAGTAAATCTCAACTAGGATATCCATCCTTCTTAAAGTATCTAAGCGCCAATTCGTTTCTTCTAATTTCACTGTAATTTTAGATTTATCTAAGTTAATTTTTTGCCAACATTCATCTAATTCATTTTTTCTAATTTCAATCCATTTTTTAATAAAAAGATAATCTTGTCCATGACTCCCGTAAGGGTTTAGTAGATCGGCTAGGATATTACTAAGTGTTAATTCATCTGTACGAAAGTAGCTAAAAATAGAAAAATTTGGTGCTAGAATACTTTGATATCGATTTAAAAATAACGAATGTACTTTTTTTTCTCGAACAACCTCATCTAAGAAATTAAGTAAACCTTTTGGTTGCATAATTTCTCCTTATTATTAAAATATTTACGTTAAAAGGCTTAATTATTGGAATTTATAGTATATGCATAAAATTACGTTAATTCATGCGGATATTACAAGATTTCCAGTACAAGCTATCGTTAATTCAGCAAATAAATCTTTACTTGGTGGTAGTGGGCTTGATTATGTTATTCATAAAAAAGCAGGACCATTAATGAAAGCCGAATGTGTTCGCTTAAATAAAGAAAAAGGCGGTTGTCCAACAGGTCAGGCAGAGGTAACTACCGCAGGTAATTTACCTGCAAAATATATAATACATGCAGTTGGACCAAGATGGTTTGATGGTGAGCGTAATGAGCCACAGTTACTTTGTGATGCTTATAGTAATGCGCTTTTCAAGGCAAATGAATTTCATGCATCTACTGTTTCTTTTCCTAATATTAGTACAGGCGTGTATGGTTTTCCTCGACAATTAGCTTCTGAGATTGCCATTGGAACAATTCTATCTTTATTACCTCAATACGAGCATGTTGAAGAGGTATTCTTTATTTGTCGTGAAGAAGAAAACTTTATAATTTATAAAAATATTCTGTCAAAAATTGAGGATCCGAATATTCAAATCCTAATTTCTTAGATTAAATAATTGAGAGTTCATATAAGAATTCAGCTACAATTTTAGCTAATAATTCATGTTCTTCTTGTGACTCAACAATATCAACCATTAGATCATCTAAACCTGTTTGCTCTTGAATAGTGACTCCTTGGATTTCAAGATAAGTCAGCATCACAGCTAAGCCAGTTCGTTTGTTACCATCAACAAAAGCATGCCCTTTTGAAATTGCTATACCAAACCAGGCAGCGATCTCAAATATATCGCTTACATCGCTTACATCGCTGTAATACATCTGTTGATCTATACGACTTAAAACACTTTCTAGTTTTTCAATATGGCAGCCTGCCCGTCCTACACCAGTTTGTACTAGTATTTCGTCATGTACTGCTATAACAAACGTAGAGCTGATTAAACTCATTTATAAGCGAGCTCTTGAAGTTCCGCTTTATGCTGATTAATAACTCGTTTAGCACTATGCATCACAACACGTTTTGTTGCTTCATCATTGCTAAATTGAATTGGTAATACTTGACCTGAAACTTTTTGGCGATTTGAAACTTGATCAAGGCTATAGTCTTTTAAGCGTTTTCTCATATTCATAGCTCCATTAATAGAGATGTTTATTTTAGCTCAAATTTTACAATTAGGTGCGATAGTGAGGATCTTTTCTAGGAATAGCTGACTCAGAGTCTATATCAAAGAAATCATAAATCTTAGATGCAGTTCGGGAAGCAAATAATGTCTTATCCATATAGACAATTACTTTATCTTTGTTCATATCGTAAATTACCCGACCTCGTGGAATCTGCTCATATTCATAAGCTCTAAGCTCTGGATATTCACTTTGTACATTTTTCCAATACTCGATATGCGTGTAAGGACTATCAATTAAGCCAATTGAATCAGCATCACCTAAATTAAACACATGAGCTATACCTATGACTTTATTATTCCAATACCAAAAAATCCCTATGTTCATTATCAACCTGTATTTTTAATTTCTCTAAAATTAACATAATACACCTTATACGAAATGCGTTATAATTCCACTTAGAAATCAATGCTGTAGTTTCTAGTTGATAGCCCACCTTCCCCAAGGTGGGCTTTTTTTGTGATTTTTCACGTTCCACGCTTAAAATTCGAACAGTGTTTCATGATTTTTATAAGTTAAACTAAATTTAGTTGCTAATCCCAATAAGCTATTCACTAACTTGTAAATATCGGTATACTGCCTGACGACTAATCCCAAAAGCTTTCCCTAATGCCATTTTCGATGGATACTTCCCCTCCTTCCATGCTTGTCGTAAAGCTTCAGCTTGGTCAGGCTTTAGTTTATGCACCCGACCTTTGTACTTCC
>NZ_JACASN010000008.1:0-126635 GCF_013390985.1 Acinetobacter sp. Swhac1
AGTACAGCCTATCAGCAAGGTAAACTGAAAACCTATATGCAACGTGCGGTACTGGGACCAAAGTTACTGATTATCGATGAAATTGGTTATTTACCGTTTGGACGTGAAGAAGCGAATCTGTTCTTTAACGTGATTGCCAAGCGTTATGAAAAAGGCAGTACGATATTGACGAGTAACTTACCCTTTAGCCAATGGTCTAAGTCGTTTGCGGATGATGTTACGTTGACCGCTGCGATGTTAGATCGGTTGCTGCATCACTGTCATGTGGTACAAATATCGGGTGAGAGTTATCGTTTGAAGGATAAAAAAAGAATTGGGATTCAGCCCCAGGTTGAAATTTAATACGAGATCAAAGGGGTCAATTTTACTTTGCCATTTGTAAGGTGAAAGGGGTCAATTTTAGAATGCCGTTGACAAGACTTCTTATTAGCTCTTTCAGTGCCAAACTTTTTGCCGCAATATACACAGCACAGGTCTCGCTCCGAGACCGCATCTTCTATGTGCTTTGGTATTCCCCATGAATTTGCCATTTTAGGTTTTCCTTATTTTATGGCTATAGTTGAATGAAAAATCCTAACCTTTGATAACTCACATTCATAAAATTTAGATCTAAGCATAAAATGAAATAGTTGTCATAACACTATATAAATGAGGGTGTAAAAAAACCAGCGCCGAAGCGCTGGTTTTTTACATCACTAACTTAGGTTAGTTTTGCATCATCTTATTGAGCTGCATCAAGTGCAGCATTGAATGTTGCGCTTGGACGCATTACTGCATTCACTTTAGCTTGATCTACTGCGTAGTAACCACCGATATCAACCGATTTACCTTGTACTTCCGCAAGTTCAGCAACAATTTTGTCTTCGTTTGCAGCTAAAGCTTGTGCAAGTGGTGCAAACTTCGCTTTCAACTCAGCATCTTCATCTTGAGCAGCAAGTGCTTCTGCCCAGAATTTTGCCAAGTAGAAGTGGCTGCCACGGTTGTCCAGTTCGCCAGTACGACGTGATGGAGACTTGTCGTTATCAAGTAATTTGCTGGTCGCTTGATCAAGAGTTGATGCAAGTAATTTCGCACGAGTATTATCTTCTTTAATACCCATTTCTTCTAAAGAAGCAGCAAGCGCAAGGAACTCACCTAATGAATCCCAACGTAAGTGGTTTTCTTCAACAAGTTGTTGTACGTGTTTAGGCGCAGAACCACCCGCACCAGTTTCGTACATACCACCACCCGCCATTAACGGAACGATAGATAACATTTTCGCAGAAGTACCAAGCTCCATAATTGGGAACAAGTCAGTGAGGTAGTCACGTAAGATGTTACCTGTTACAGAAATGGTGTCTAAACCACGCGCAACACGCTCAAGTGTATAACGCATCGCACGAACTTGTGACATGATTTGAATATCTAAACCAGTCGTGTCGTGATCTTTTAAGTATTTTTGAACTTTCTTGATCACTTCGTTTTCGTGTGGACGGTACGGGTCTAACCAGAAAATTGCTGGCATACCAGAGTTACGTGCACGTGTTACTGCAAGTTTAACCCAGTCGCGAATAGGTGCATCTTTCACCTGACACATACGCCAGATGTCGCCTTCTTCTACGTTTTGAGTCATCAACACTTCACCAGTGTCAATATCAGTGATGTTTGCAACACCTGCAGCAGGAACTTCAAAAGTCTTGTCGTGTGAGCCGTATTCTTCAGCTTTTTGCGCCATCAAACCTACGTTTGGCACAGTACCCATCGTACGTGGGTCGAAGTTACCATTCCACTTACAGAAATTGATCATTTCTTGGTAAATACGCGCGAAAGTAGATTCAGGCATTACTGCTTTACAGTCGTAAGGTTTACCGTCAGCACCCCACATTTTACCGCCACCACGAATCATTGCAGGCATAGAAGCATCTACAATTACGTCGTTTGGAGAGTGGAAGTTGGTGATGCCTTTTGCAGAATCCACCATTGCAAGTGCAGGGCGGTGTTCTTGGCATGCGTGTAAATCTTCGATGATTTCTTCACGTAAAGAAGTTGGTAAGGTTTCGATCTTTTCATAAAGACCTGCCATACCGTTGTTGACGTTAATGCCAAGTTCTTCAAACAATTTACCGTGTTTTTCAAACGCTTCTTTATAGTAAATTTTCACACAGTGACCGAATACAATCGGGTGTGAAACTTTCATCATGGTCGCTTTTACGTGTAAAGAGAACAAAATGCCTGCTTCTTTACAATCATCCAATTCTTTTTCATAGAAGTCGCAAAGTGCTTTCTTGCTCATGAACATAGAATCGATGATTTCGCCATCAAGTAACGCTACTTTTTCTTTCAATACAATGGTTTCACCAGAATGAGTGATGAGTTCCATTTTTACATTACGTGCGCGGTCAAGCGTCATCGATTTTTCGCCATGGTAGAAGTCGCCTTCATCCATGTGTGAAACGTGAGTTTGTGACCATTGCTTCCATTCACCCATAGAGTGTGGGTGTTTTTTTGCATAGTTTTTCACTGCAGCAGGCGCACGACGGTCAGAGTTACCTTCACGTAATACAGGGTTTACTGCTGAACCTAAGCATTTACCAAAACGAGCGCGTAAAGCTTTCTCTTCTTCAGTGTCCGCATTTTCAGGATAGTCAGGAATTGCATAGCCTTTTGCTTGTAATTCCTTGATACATGCAACTAACTGAGCAACTGAAGCACTGATGTTTGGAAGTTTGATGATATTGGTATCTGGATCTTGCGTGAGACGTCCAAGCTCTGCGAGGTTGTCGGCTACCTTCTGTTCTTCGCTTAGGTATTCCGAGAATTCAGAGAGTACGCGTGCTGCTACAGAGATATCACTCTTGACAATCTCGATGCCAGCAGGCTTAGTAAAGGTCTCAATGATCGGCAGTAGAGAGTAGGTCGCCAACAATGGCGCCTCATCGGTCAGTGTGTAAATGATTTTTGACTTTCCACCAGCCATATATAGCCCCTTGCTTTGATTGAGTTTTTTAGGAGCGAGATGATGACTCAGCCCCTGCGAACCGATTTGCCTAATTTAACCTTGAGAGTATCGACTCTCTATGCATTTCAGTCAACGTAATTACAGTGATGACGCCATTTCGCTACGAAATGATGTGTCTCATTTGTGCGAGTCAAGACACGGCTTAATGTAAAAATGAGCCTATTTAAACCTAAAAATCGCCTTGAGTATTTACTGTTGAAATACTAATCAAATCGTATGATGAAGATATGACATCAAAAATATATGTATATTTTATTATAAATTAACCAGTTGAGGGTTCGACTTAAGTCGAATGTTTGATAAATAACCGATGAAAATGATAGGTGGATATATTTATTCTATTTATTTTATATGTTTATCAATATGTTGCTTCTATTTTTTACAGTGTGATGCAATGTAAACTCTTGTATAGAAGTTGAGATTTTCTTCAAAAACGGAGGGAAATCTACAGATAAAAAGCCTGATTTATATTTTAAAAGTTTAGATCTATTTTTATGGTCCAAATTTTACAAAAATAAGCGTATTTTTTAGTGGGTTTGTAGCACCGTTTGATCCATCAAAAATCATAATCAAGCGTGAGCTAAACCCTTGTTAATCCATAGATGAAAAAATCAAGTAGTAAAGAAGAAATGCCGAGTTGTTACGCAGTTTTTTAAATTAGTTTGAAAGCTTGTGTTTTGTGTTAAAGTTTGTAAGTTAACTCTGAATTCAGTGGATGAGTTTTGTAGACAAAATAATTCATAGGCGCGGCACACTCTAATTAACGAGGCAAAAATGAAAATACAGTTGCTGGAAATTGGTCCTGAAACGGAGCAACTCAGTGCTTGCACACTCTCGTTATTATTGGGTGTACATACGCCAAGTAACCAAATTGATGGTTTTTTGAAGTTTGCCCGTCAAATGCTGCAAGTCGATCATGCCATTTTGACTTTTAAAAATGAGCCGTACATCTGGTATTCCACCAATCAAGTTTTTAAAGCCTTTCGTGCCAACCCAAACGCACGGTTAGACGCTTTCTTTCAAGGTCAGCAACTGATTGAACCTCAACATCCTCAATATGCAAATTTTGTGCAGCACATCGCAAGTTTGGGGATAGAAGCCGCGCGCCTAATCGCACTGGATTTACTCAAAACCGATGGGGAGTCGATTGGGCAGTTGTTGTTATTTGATCATCGTGAAGAAGCGTTTAGTTTAGGTGCTTTGCCGACAGTGGCGGAGTTTGCTGCAGGTTTGGTGCGTTATATTGAATTAAAAGTTGATTATGCAAGCTTAAAAGAACTGTATGAACAGCAGTCTGCATTGAATTTTAGTAAAACCAAATTTTTCCAAATTATTGCGCATGATTTGCGCGCGCCATTTCATGGCTTATTGGGGTTTTCGGAAGTTTTAGCGCAAGAGCGCGAAACTTTGGATGATTCTAGTATTCAAAATATTGCCGACTATTTATTCGACACAGCACAATCGACCTATAACTTGCTAGAAAGTTTATTGAATTGGGCGATGGCAGAGGGTGGACGCTTTGTGTATCACCCAATTAATTTTGAGTTAAAGCAATCGACCAAAATTGTTTGCGATGTGTTGAAAAGTTTGGCAATCAAGAAAAATATTGAACTGATTGATCAAGTTGAAGAAGGCATTAAAGTTTATGCCGACATCAATATGATTACCTCGGTGATTCAAAATTTGGTGTCGAATGCGCTGAAATTTACCTTTACCGATGGCACAGGCAAAGTCATTTTACGTGCAGAGCAAACAGAAACCAGTGTGGATATTTATATTCAAGATACGGGTTTGGGCATGACTGCACAACAACTCGAAACGCTGTTCGAGCCTAAACTTACTGTTAGTTTTAAAGGCACTGCAGGTGAAAAGGGTATTGGTTTAGGTTTGGTGTTGTGTAAGCGTTTTGTCGATTTGAACCACGGGCAAATTGTGGTGGAATCGAAAGAAGGTGTGGGAACGACTTTTAAAGTCAGTTTGCCAATTGCGACCAGTAGCCATCAAGTATTAAGTAAAGAAGCGTTATTATCTGAGAAAACTTAATTTCAAAGTTTATATACAAAGCAAGCAAAAGCCTGTGGATGTTTAAAATCATCCACAGGCTTTTTTTATCGTGATCAATTTAGATCAACTCTTGCATTATTGAATGTTTTGAATCGGACTACCACCCAACGCTTGCAATAAAGTCACATAGGCGTTGTATTGGTTTTGCTTGGTCTGCAATAAACTTAAACGTGCATTGCGGGTGGTTTCTTGTGCATCTAGCAGGTTTTTTAAGGCAATCGCACCATGCCGATAACGCACCTCAGTTAAGCGTTCAGTTTTCTCTGCCAGTGCTAAATTGCGGCTTTGCAGCGCGACTTGTTGATTCAGCGTGGTTCGTGCTGACAGTGCATTTTCGACATCGGCAAAGGCTTTATATAAAGTTTGTCGATATTGCACAATGGCTTTTTCATATTCCAAAGCATTCACTTTTAGATCGCGCTGCATATCATTCCATTGCAAAAATGGCAGGGTTAAACCTGCACCTAAAGTGGCAATTGGGTTTTTTAGGGCATCGCTTAAAGAGGTATGCGCGCCTGTACCGACACCTGTACTGAGTGTGCCTGTAAGACTGATGGATGGGTAATAACTGGCTCGATTGGCATCTTTATTGGCCAAGGCTTTACGTAAACGTAATTCGGCTGCACGTAAGTCGGGACGACGTGACAGCAGTTCTGCAGGTAAGCCAGCAGTAATATTCGGTAAACGAACAGCGGCTAAACTCTGTGGTTCATTGATATTCAACATTTGCACAGGTTGATGCAGTAAAACTGCCAAGGCGGTGCGTGTTTCAACTTTTTGCTGTGCAATTTGGCTCAAGGTTGATTTTTGACTTTGCAGGGCTTGTTCGGCTTGGTTTAAATCCAATCCTGAAACTGCACCCGCGCGATATTGCGCACTGACCAATTGATACGTTTTTTGCGTACTGGCAAGGTTTTGTTGTGCGACAACATAGCGTTCATTTAAATAACCCAATTGCCAATATAAATTGGCAGTGGTTGCAATCAGGCTTTGTGCGGTGGCTTGTAAGTCTTGTTCGGTGGCTAAGGCTTCCCAACGTGCAGCTTCAGTCTGATTGGCAAGTTTACCGAATAAGTCCAATTCATAGCTCAGTCCGGGATAATTCAGCGAAATCCCACGCGCTGTATCACCATTGCCCTCTAAACTAAATTGATGCCCTGTAGAAATACCTGCATTGCCAATCTGGACACCTTGCTGACTTTGGCTTTGTTTGGCTTGTAATCTAGCTTGTTGTAAATTCAGTCCTGCAACCGCGAGGTCACTGTTACGCGCCAAGACTTGTTCAACCAATTGATTTAAAGCAGCATCGTGAAAGAGTGTCCACCAACGGTCTGTATTTAGTTGTGCAAGGACTTGCTGGCTTTTTTGCTGCTGCTCAAACTGTTGAGGAATATTTACAGCAGGTGCCTGATAAGGTGTTTTGACTACGGCTGCACAACCCACTAAGCTGCTGCCAAGAAAAAGCGCAGTGACGAGTTGGCTGAATTGTCGTGACTTCTGGTTAAATCGCATCATCATTCCTTACTCTAATTCCTTATTCTCTAGATAGCGCATCGACAGGGTTCAGTTGGGCAGCATTACGTGCAGGAATAAAACCGAACACAATTCCAATCAGGCTTGAACAGACAAAAGCGGCTACAATCGAGGTGGTGGAGTACGCCATTTGAAAGGTTCCACCTGCCACATGATTAATCAATTGCCCAATTCCGAGTGCGAGCAAGACGCCAAGTACACCGCCTAAAATACACACTAAAATGGCTTCAATTAAAAATTGCTGCAAAATATCGCTTTGTCGTGCGCCGACTGCCATGCGTACCCCAATTTCTTGGGTGCGTTCTGTGACAGAGACCAACATGATGTTCATTACGCCAATTCCACCGACCACCAGTGAAATCACTGCAATAGCAGAAACCAGTAAGGTCATGGTGGCGGTAGTTTGTTGGATGGTTTCACGGATACTGTCGGCATTTTGAGTAAATACATCCTGCGCACCATG
Organism: Acinetobacter sp. Swhac1; assembly: GCF_013390985.1. Taxonomy (NCBI): domain Bacteria; kingdom Pseudomonadati; phylum Pseudomonadota; class Gammaproteobacteria; order Moraxellales; family Moraxellaceae; genus Acinetobacter; species Acinetobacter sp. Swhac1. Next base: position 7,059 of record NZ_JACASN010000008.1, read on the forward strand.
ACGCTGTACCAACAGACTTAGGATGGCATTTTCTGCTGCAGCACTTGGATATTCATCTTTGACTCGTACAATAATGCTGCGCACATGGCTTTGGCCAAGCATGCGGCTCATTACCGTAGAGTAGGGCAAATACACATTTAAGCTGTCGGCATTGCCCATCATGCTTTTTTGTTCTTCGACCACGCCAATAATACGGCTGGGTACGCTGCCCAATAAAATTACTTGCCCGACAGGGTTGCTGCCATCACTAAAAAATGTATTTTTGGTGTTGTGATCAATCACCACATCTTGTGCTTGTTCCAGCACGCTGTGTTTGTCAAAAGGCTGACCCGACTGGAAGTTCATGCCGCGCACATAGAAAAAGTCTTCGCTCACACCATTGACTGTGGCAGAAGCCTCGGTGTCTTTAAAACGTACTGTGACGTTGCTATTGACCGATGGGCTGACCCCATCCACATAAGGTTGTTCTGCCAAAGCATCGGCATCGGCAGGAATTAGGGTTTTAAGCTGAGATGAGCGCGAGGTATCACCAAAACCACGCCCCTGAAACACGGTAATGGTGTTGGTACCTAAACTGCTGATGTTCTCTAAAATTTGTTTCTGTGAACCATTGCCAAGTGCCACAACAGATACAACCGAAGCGATCCCGATAATAATCCCGAGCATGGTTAAAAAGGTGCGCATGCGATGCGCATTCATCGCCAGTAGCGCCATGCGGAAGGCTTCACCTAAACGATCAAATACAGAACGCCAAGCTGAAGTTCTTTTTTGTGGCGGATGTTGCAAGGTTTGTTGGGCAATATCATCCTGATCGGCAGGTGTGTTGGGCTGATCAGAAATAATAAGCCCATCACTGATTTCAATAATCCGTGTGGCATTTTTAGCGACATTATGGTCATGTGTGACCAAGATGATGGTGTGACCTTTGGTATTTAGCTCACGCAAAATCCGCATCACTTCAATACCGCTATTCTTGTCGAGTGCACCTGTGGGTTCATCGGCAAGAATCACATCGCCACCATTCATCAAGGCACGTGCAATGGATACACGTTGTTGTTGCCCACCTGAAAGCTGACTTGGGCGGTTTTGGGTTTTATCGGCTAGACCTAAATCACTGAGCAGCGCAGTTGCGCGAGTTTGTCGTTCTTCAACATCGGCACCTGCATAAATTGCAGGCACTTCGACGTTGCCCGCAGCGCTTAAATCACCCAATAAGTGATAGCGCTGGAAAATAAAACCAAAATATTCACGACGTAGCTGTGCCAGTTCATCGGCTTCAAGTTGTCGGGTTTCACGTCCTTTGACTTTATAGCTGCCAGTGGTGGGTTGATCCAGACAGCCCAAAATATTCATGAGAGTGGATTTCCCCGAACCCGACTGACCTACAATCGCAACCAATTCACCTGGGTAGATCTTCAGGTCAATGCCTTTGAGAATCTGCACTGTAGATTCACCCGCAGGGAATTCACGGGTCAGATTGGTGACCTCTAACAGAGGTTGTGACTGACTCATCTTACATTCTCACTGATGGGCCAACACGACCACCACGCTTCGCCGCATCGTTTGAGGTATCGGAACCATCGGCAATAATGACTTGATCGCCCAGTTTTAGGCCACGAATGACTTGTACTGATGCGCGGTTGTTTAAGCCAAGCAATACCGATTGTGGTCGAGCTGAACCATCGGCTTGCAGCACGCGTACCATGCCTAAAGAGGCTTTACCTTGATCAACCAAGGCTTTTTCATTGGTAGTCAATTCCAAGCGGGCAGGGCGTTTGCTAGAACTGGCATCGGTATTGTCGCGCTCAGCACGTACGTTGCTGTCTGAATTATTGCTGTTGCCACGACTGCGTGAACGGTTTACACCTTGTACCGCAGCAGCAGGAATGGTCAGCACATTGCGTGCCTCTGCCAATACAATGGACACTTGTGCGGTCATATTGATGCGTAGCTTGCCGTCTTCATTTGGTACGTCAAATAAAGCGTTGTAGTACACGGCAGAACTTGAAGATGATGACGTATTGTTATTGCTTTCGGTATTGATGGATTTGGGTGCAGGTTCTACCTGACGTAAAGTAGCGTAATGTTTTTTCTCACTGTTGCCCAAGGTGGTGAAATAGACCGTTTGTCCCTCTTCGACCTTCATTACATCCGCTTCAGAAATTTCTGCTTTTACAGTCATGGTGTCAAGTTTGGCTAATTTAACAATCGTGGGTGCACTTTGATTGGCGTTCACGGTTTGACCTTCTTCGGTCACAATTGCAACGACAGTGCCATCCATTGGGGCAAGAATACGGGTATAACCTAAATTTTCTTTAGACGTGTCTAAAGTTAGGCGTGACTGTTCAATTTGAGCGTTAATGGCAGCAATTTCTGCTTGTGAAGTTTTATAGTTGGCTAAGGCAGTTTCAAGTTCGGCACGTGAGGTCGCATCTTGCGCATACATGGCTTGTTGACGCTGATATTCTGCTGCGACTTTGGCGAGATTGGCTTGTCGAACCGCCAATTGTGCCTGTTGGTTTTTAATACTGGCCTGCGCTGTTTTAAACTCATTTTCCTGTCGTACGGAGTCAATTTGGGCAATCAACTGTCCTTGTTTGACTTGATCGCCTAACTGAACATACATTTTTTTGACTTGACCTGAAACTTGCGCACCAACACTGACCATTTTGGTGGCTTCAAGTACGCCTGTTGCCAACACCGCACTTTCAATATCTCCACGGCTCACTTCGGCAGTAATGTATTGCGGTTGTTGTTCTTTGGGTTTTAAAAAATACCAAGCGGCAAATGCCAGCATCAGCGCAATGATAATTCCCGCAATAAGTTTGGTCGATTTTATTTTTGGCATGAGTCAAAAAACAGAAAAAGAAATTAAAAGGATTATAGAAGTGAAATAAGGATAAATCGTGAATTTTTTGAAGAAACTGCAAATGAGAATTATTTATTGGTGGTTTGAGCTAGATTTAATACAGTCTGAGTACGGTATTACATCCATAAAAAAAGTGAAAATAGCATCTGTTAACGAGGTGGGGTAGTTTGTTTCATCTCTATGATAATTTTATGAATTTTTATGATAAATGCTGAAAAATACAACTATGGTCTAAGTTGCTTAAAAAACCTTATTTTCTATATGGATTTAAGAATTAAAAGCAGCTAGTATCAAATTCCATAAAATAATTATGGATTTAATCATTAGGATAATACGGCATCGGGACGATGCAATAAAACATGACTTTAAGCAAAAAATCTGAGGGGTAAATCATGGAGTGGAGTGAGAAATTTAATATCGGAATTGATGTGATTGACAATCAACATCGACAAATTCTGGACTATATTAATGCGCTGGAAAAAATTCGGGCGACAGGTGCGCGGGAGCAAATCAAAGAAGTCTTGGATGACTTGATTGACTATACGCAATCGCATTTTAGCTTTGAAGAAAACGTGTTGTCACAGGTCAATTATCAATACTTACCATCACATCGTGGTATTCACGAACTCTTTGTGAAGCGTTTGAATGATTGCCGTCAGCGTTTTGCCAATGGCGAATCGGTAGAACATGATTTGTATCGTTTGTTGTCTAAATGGTTGATTAACCATATTCAGCATGATGATCAGGATTATGTCGATGCAGTACGTGACAATATGCTGCATTATTTGCGTTCACAGGAACAGAAAAAAGGTAAAAGTTGGTTTGCACGTTTCTTTAGCTAATCCTCTGAAAAGCAGATGATTTTAAAAATTATTTGATGAAGTCTGCTAAATTAAGCCGAGTGAGAAGCGAACAGTGTTTTACCACAGAGTTCTGTAATGGCTTGTAGCACCAGATGTTCAGGGTTTTCCTTGGACATCCCTTTTATGGCGGCATCAATACGCAATAACAGGGCGGGCCATTGCAAGAAACTATTTGGATTTAAACGTCGCAAAGCTTGCTGATAAACACTGACTTTGTTTTTCCAAATACCCAGTTGCAAAGCATTTTGTGGTTGTTCAAATAATTGCATCAGTAGACGCATTTCTTTGCTGATGCTCCATAAAATTAAACTCATGGTTTCTCCAGAAGCCATTAAGTATTGAAAAATTTTCATGGACTGTGCCAGATTGCCTGCCAATAAAGCATCGTTTAAATCATACGTGCTGTAACGGGATTGATCTTGTAAACAGGCATGTAAATGTTCAATCTGAATCTGCTGAATTTCAGGAAAGGTGTCACTGACCCGCATTAAGCTATTTTTGGCAGCCAAAAGGTTGTGTTCATGATGTTGTTCCAACCATTGCCACGCATCATGTCCCAATTGGATGCCAAGCTTTTCTGCTTCCAAACCTAAAATCTGCTGCCGATCTTTAGGATAATTCGCCGTGAGTGCAACATTGACCCCATTGGCATCAATCAACTGAAAAAAACTGGATTTCAGACTATTGTTGTCTTGTTTCGGCATTACCACCAACAGCAAGTTTTGTTCATTGTGTTGAATATAACTTTTCAGTTGTTTTAGTGTGCTGGCATCAGGCTTGATATTGCCGTGTACTTCAACCGCCAATTGACTCGAAAACAGTGACAGACTGTTTAAGGCATTGAATACATTTTTCCAATCGCTCACGCTATTTAAATCATAACGCTGACGTTCAATATCCTGTTTTTGCCAACTGGCACGAAAAGCATCCAGCAAGTTTTGTTCGAGTAAGGGTTCTTGACCATGCAAAATCCATACGCCACGTGCTTCATCGACACGTTTGAGGGCTTGTAGATAGTCAAGTTTCATAAAAAAATCGCACTCGAAAACTTATTTAGGGTTTGAATACACAGGTGGATTGACCAAAGGTAAACGATTAGATGAAATTTGACGCACAATTTGCTGTGCCACATCATCAATAATTACTTCTTTTAAGAATTTTTGTTCCTGATCATCGGTATTCACAGTTGCGACATCATACTGATAACTACGGCTTGCCATGATTGTACGAGGTTCGGTGATCGGGTTGCCTTGCGCATCTTCAATACGGAAAGTCACGCTTAAACGCAACAAGGTTTCTACCAGTTTGCCATTCAATTCCAAGCGAAGTGGCGTATAGTCAAGCACACGCAGTACATAGGCATTAGGGTCATTGCTGAGTTGTACGCCCGCTGTACCCATGTGAATAGAAAGTTTTTCTTCTAATTCTTCAGCATTGCTCGGTAAAGCCAGACTCATTTTTGAATAAGCCACAGGTGCAATGCTTGGATTGGTGCCTTTAAGATGAAAACCACAGCCGACTAAGCCAGCACTGAGTCCACAAGTTAAAACAATGACTGCTAGACGTTGGCTAAAGTGCATGTGCTGTCCTCTGTAATATTCTTGAAAGTTTAAAAGCGGAAGTTGAGAATATCTTGATTGTAGGTGCAAAGCCCATTGACTGACAACGGGCTTTGTTTGGAAATTGTTTTAATTCCTTTTTTGTAGGAGGGTTTAGGGGGATTGTTTTATAAAATCCCTCCAAGCCTCCCTTTAAAAAAGGGAGGTTTAAAAGCACTTAAACCACCAAATTCACTAACTTATTCGGTACCACAATTTCTTTCTTGGTTGGCCCAGTCAAGAATGGTTGTACTTCAGGTAAGGCTTTGGCAAGTGCAAGAATGTCTTCTTTAGATGCATCTACTGCTACATCAAGCTTGCCACGTAATTTACCATTTACCTGCACCACAATCGTTTGAGTGTTACGGGTTAATGCAGACTCATCGACTACAGGGAATAGGGTAGAAGTTAATTCAATTCCGAACTCTGCCAACAAGGTTTGGCTCAAGTGTGGTGCAAATGGTGCAAGCAAGGTCAATAACGTCACAATCGCTTCGCGTTCAACCGCAAGGTCTTGTTCGTTTTGCGCTTCAAACTTGTTGCAAGCATTCAAGAGTTCCATCAATGCTGCAATTGCAGTGTTGAACGCATGACGACGTTCAATATCATCGCCCACTTTTTGAATGGTTTCATGGGTTTTGCGACGTAAGTCTTGCGCTGCTGTAGCAAGTTTACTACTGTCAATTACAGTTGTATTGCTGCCTTTTTCAAGGAAACCTGCTGCTAAACGCCAAACACGTTTTAAGAAGCGGTTCGCACCTTCAACGCCTGCATCTGACCATTCTAAAGACTGATCTGGTGGTGCAGCGAACATCATAAATACACGTGCAGTATCTGCGCCGTATTGGTCAATAATGGCTTGTGGGTCGATACCGTTATTTTTCGATTTCGACATTTTTTCCTGACCACCAACAATCACAGCTTGACCATCGCCTATGTATTTAGCCGAAAGAACGCGACCTTTTTCGTCTTTTTCAAGCTCGATATCGGCAGGGTTAAACCAAGTTTTCTTGCCGCTTTCTGCTTCGCGGTAGAAGGTGTCAGCCAAGACCATGCCTTGAGTCAGTAAGTTGGTAAATGGCTCATTGCCTTGTACCACGCCTTCATCACGCATAAGTTTGTGGAAGAAACGCGCGTACAATAAGTGCAAGATGGCGTGTTCTACACCACCAATATATTGATTGACTGGCAACCAAGTTTGTGCAGCTTCAGGCTTGACCATGCCACCTGTAAAGTCTGGAGATGCGTAACGTGCGTAATACCAAGATGACTCTACAAAAGTATCTAAGGTATCGGTTTCACGACGTGCTTCGCCACCACAGCATGGGCAAGTGGTTTGATAGAATTCAGGCATTTTATTTAACGGGTTGCCTGAGCCATCTGGCACAACATCGGTAGGTAAAATGACAGGAAGTTGATCTTCTGGAACTGGAACTTGTCCACATTTTTCACAGTTGATCATTGGAATTGGGCAACCCCAGTAACGTTGGCGTGAAACACCCCAGTCACGTAAACGGAATTGTACTTTTACGTTGGCTAAACCTTGTGGCTCTAATTTCGCTAAAAGTGCATCAAAAGCCGCTTGGAAATCTAAACCATCAAATTCGCCTGAATTGACCAGTTTACCTTCTTTAGAACCGTACCATTCTTGCCATTGGGTTGTGTCAAAGTCCGCATCGTCTGCACCTTTGGCATCAATCACCTGAATAATTGGCAATTGGAATTTATTGGCAAACTCAAAATCACGCTCATCGTGTGAAGGTACAGCCATCACCGCGCCAGAACCGTAAGACATCAACACATAGTTGGCAATCCACACTGGCAATTCTTTACCCGTTACTGGATGCTTCACAAACAAGCCAGTCGCCATACCTTTTTTTTCGGCAGTGGCAAGGTCAGCTTCTGCCACAGAACCCATGCGGCATTCTTCAATAAAGGCTTTTAATTGTGCATTATTTTCTGCTGCTTTTAACGCCATTGGATGTTCTGCAGCAACAGCCACATAAGTTGCACCCATTAACGTGTCAGCACGCGTTGTAAATACAGTCAGACCATCTGCATAAATTTCAGGATTTGCCGATGGGAATGTGATTTCCATCCCTTGCGAACGCCCAATCCAGTTGCGCTGCATGGTCAAGACTTGCTGTGGCCAACCATCTTTTAAAGTTTCTAAATCGTCTAATAATTCTTGGGCATAATCGGTAATGCGGAAGTAGTACATTGGAATATCGCGTTTTTCTACCAATGCACCTGAACGCCAACCACGACCATTTTCGACCTGTTCATTGGCCAAAACTGTTTGATCGACAGGATCCCAGTTGACTGTCGAGAGTTTGCGATAAATTAACCCTTTTTTATACAGTTGCACGAATAACCATTGTTCCCAGTGGTAATACTCTGGGGTGCAAGTGGCAAATTCACGATCCCAATCTACTGCCAAACCTAGTTTTTTCAATTGGTCGCGCATGTAGGCGATATTTTCAAAAGTCCATTTAGCTGGGGCAACCTGATGCGCAATCGCTGCGTTTTCAGCAGGTAAACCAAAAGCATCCCAACCCATCGGTTGTAAGACTGTTTCACCTTTTAAACGGTGAAAACGGCTAATTACATCACCAATGGTGTAGTTACGCACGTGACCCATGTGCAGTTTGCCGCTTGGGTAAGGGAACATCGAGAGGATATAACGATGTGGACCTTCGACTGTGTCGGCAACTTTAAAGGCTTTGCGAGATTCCCAGTCATTCTGGACTTGAGGTTCAATCGCACTGGCTTGATATTCAGGGTCAATGTGAGTAGTCATAAGGTTAAAATCAGGAATAAACGGTTAAAAAAAGTGTGTCACACAGCATAGCGCAAAATGCAGCTAAATTGAATTTTGCGCGTTGGATTGTGCAGGAAAATTTAAGCGAGTCGTACTTTATGGCTTAAAACTTAAAAAACTTGTGGGTTGGCACGTTCTTGTTGTGCCTGATTTAAAGCTGCATTGGCTTCACGTTGTTGCTGATCCATGGCTGGATTTCCTGCAGGATGATTTGTGGTTGGTGTCGCTTGTTGGTTTGTTGCATTTGCAGCAGTAGGCTCAGGGTTCGCAGTAGAATTTGCAGGAATGGCAACAGTAGGTGCTGAATTTTTCCAGCCGTAGGTATCGACTTTACCTTTTTTCTTGGCTGTTTTTGGTGGTGGTGTCGTGGTGTAATGGGTTGATCCATTTGCATCGACCCACTTGTAATATTGTTTTGCAGAAACTGAGCTAGTGGCAAAAATTAGAATCAAGCTTGCAGAAAGACAACTCAAGCGGATCATTGGCGTTTTCATGTTTGGAAGTCCTGAGCAAAAAAGGTAAATGGCAGAAAACCAATTACAAAAAATCATGTTGGCTAAATTTTAGCAATAATTCCCCGTGAAGCTAGGATTTATTGACAATTTTTTGATGATTTTTATCTGCAATATCGCCTATTTAAAATTGGAGCATTGACTTGTCTATTTGCAAGTTAAAATAAGCTGAAATGCGTTGGTGAATCATAACCAAGCGATTTATATATTTTTTAATTCATTCTTTATTTTTATGTATGTGATATGAAAAAATTATAAAAAATTCAGCAAATCTCTGAAATTATTTGTTTTATATGGAAATATTAGACTTTGGATTAAATTGTGATGGATGACACAAAGCGCAAAAAATACCCAGTTTATAAATAAAGCAGAAAAAGCCGATTTTTAAACTTGACTTTAGTCGGGTAAACTACAAAAATGCACACTTTAGTTTTATGTGCCTTAGATCGATCACCCTTCGAATAAGTGTCATGTCATGCAATGGGCAACTTCTCTAGCCGAGAAGCTGAACAAAGCTTATAAAATGTGTTTACCCCAACACGTTTTAGATCTCATATTGCTTATACGGTAATCAGATCAGAAATTTTTCCTATTGCCATGAAAACTATGAAATATGTGTGCTATAACAGTGCAGGAATTAATGAACAAAACACTGCAGGTGTCTCCCATTTTGCAGTGACAAGACTAGGGTGAATCACGTTGGAACTTTTATCTGGTGGTGAAATGCTCGTTCGCGCATTGGCGGACGAAGGCGTTGAGCATGTTTTTGGATACCCAGGCGGCGCAGTACTTCATATTTACGATGCGTTCTTTCAACAAGACAAAATTAATCATTACCTTGTGCGCCATGAGCAAGCTGCTGGTCATATGGCAGATGCCTACTCGCGCGTAACAGGTAAAACTGGTGTGGTGCTGGTGACTTCAGGTCCTGGTGCAACCAACACGGTAACTCCAATTGCAACGGCTTATATGGACTCAATCCCAATGGTGATTTTGTCAGGTCAGGTTGCAACACACTTAATTGGTGAAGATGCCTTCCAAGAAACCGATATGGTGGGTATTTCACGTCCGATTGTAAAACACAGTTTCCAAGTGCGTCATGCAAGCGAAATTCCTTCAGTGATTAAGAAGGCATTCTATATTGCATCTTCAGGTCGTCCTGGTCCTGTGGTGGTTGATATTCCTAAGGATGCAACCAACCCAGCAGAAAAATTTGCTTACGAATACCCAGAAAAAGTGAAGATGCGTTCGTATCAACCACCGCATCGTGGTCACTCAGGTCAAATTCGCAAAGCAATTGATGAGCTATTAAATGCCAAACGTCCTGTGATTTATTCAGGCGGTGGTGTTGTACAAGGCAATGCTTCTGAGCAATTGACTGAACTTGCACACATCTTGGGCTTCCCTGTAACCAATACATTAATGGGCTTGGGCGCGTTCCCAGGTAATGATCCACAATTTATTGGTATGTTGGGCATGCATGGTACTTATGAAGCCAACATGACCATGCATAATGCTGATGTGATTTTATGTATTGGTGCGCGTTTTGATGACCGTGTAACCAATAACCCTGCAAAATTCTGTCCAAATGCCAAAGTCATTCATATTGACATTGACCCTGCGACAATTTCAAAAACCATCATGGCACACATTCCAATTGTAGGTGCGGTTGAACCTGTACTTCAGGAAATGTTGGTTCAATTGAAGCAATTAAATGTGTCCAAGCCAAACCCTGAAGCGATTGCTGCATGGTGGAATCAGATCAATGAATGGCGTAAAGTTCATGGTTTGAAATATGACAAACCAACCGATGGCACGATGAAGCCGCAACAAGTAGTTGAAGCTTTAGACAAAGTGACCAATGGTGATGCGATCATTACTTCTGACGTAGGTCAGCACCAAATGTTTGGCGCGAACTACTATAAGTACAAGCGTCCACGTCAATGGTTGAACTCTGGTGGTCTAGGTACTATGGGTGTAGGTTTACCGTATGCTATGGCGGCTAAACTGGCTTATCCAGATCAACAGGTTGTATGTATCACGGGTGAAGCATCGATTCAGATGTGTATCCAAGAGCTTTCTACCTGTAAGCAATATGGTTTAAACGTTAAGATCTTATGCTTGAATAACCAAGCTTTAGGTATGGTTAAACAATGGCAAGATATGAACTATGAAGGTCGTCACTCAAGTTCTTATGTTGACTCATTGCCTGACTTCCCTAAATTGATGGAAGCTTATGGTCACGTTGGTATTCAAATTAACCATGCCGATGAGCTTGAGTCTAAGCTTGCAGAAGCGATGGCGATTAATGACAAATGCGTATTCATTAACGTAATGGTTGACCGTACAGAGCACGTTTATCCGATGCAAATTGCGGGTCAATCCATGAAAGATATGTGGTTAGGTAAAGGGGAGCGCACAGAATGAGACACATTATTTCCGTTCTCGTTGAAAACGAATCAGGTGCGCTTTCTCGTTTAGTGGGTTTATTCTCTCAACGTGGTTATAACATTGAGACTTTAAACGTTGCGCCAACCGAAGACCCAACACTTTCACGTTTAACGCTTACAACTTATGGTGATGATCATAAAATTGAGCAAATCACCAAACAACTGAATAAATTGGTTGAAGTGGTTAAAGTGGTCGACCTGTCAGAAGGCCCGCATATTGAACGCGAATTGATGCTGATTAAAGTCAAAGCATCGGGTGCTGCACGTGCTGAAATTAAACGTACTGCAGACATCTTCCGTGGTCAAATTGTGGATGTCACACCAACGACTTATACGGTGCAGCTTGCGGGTACAACTGAAAAACTAGATGGTTTTATTGACGCGATTGCTGAAAACACCATTTTAGAAGTTGTGCGTTCAGGTGTGTCAGGTATCGCACGCGGCGAAAAAGTTTTAACCATTTAACTAAATTTCATAGTTAATTTTACTCATCGAATTCATTCCATCTCAAAGGATGGAGAGCTTACTGAAGTACTGAATAGACAAGTACTTGAGTAAGATAGGAATCCTAAGCATTTTAGCGGAGACAGCAATGCAAATTTTTTACGATAAAGACTGCGACTTATCTATCATTCAATCTAAGAAAGTAGCGATCATTGGTTACGGTTCACAAGGTCACGCGCACGCGCTTAACCTTAAAGATTCTGGCGTAGACGTAACTGTAGGTTTACGTGCTGGTTCTGCTTCTTGGAAAAAAGCTGAAAATTCGGGTCTTAAAGTTTCTGAAGTTCCTGCTGCTGTTGCTCAAGCTGACTTAGTTATGATTTTGACTCCAGATGAGTTCCAATCACAACTTTATCGTGACGTGATTGAGCCAAACATCAAGCAAGGCGCAACTTTAGCATTTGCTCACGGCTTCTCTGTACTTTATAACCAAGTTGTTCCACGTGCAGACTTAGATGTAATCATGGTTGCACCTAAAGCACCTGGTCACACTGTACGTTCTGAATTCCAACGTGGTTCAGGTGTTCCTGATCTTATCGCGATTCATCAAGATGCTTCTGGTAATGCACGTAACGTTGCACTTTCTTACGCTTCAGGTGTAGGTGGTGGTCGTACAGGTATCATCGAAACTTCTTTCCGTGAAGAAACTGAAACTGACTTATTTGGTGAGCAAGCAGTTCTTTGTGGTGGTGCTGTTGAATTGGTTAAAATGGGCTTCGAAACTCTTGTTGAAGCTGGTTATGCACCAGAAATGGCTTACTTCGAATGCTTACACGAGCTTAAATTGATCGTTGACTTGATGTTCGAAGGCGGTATCGCTGACATGAACTATTCAGTATCTAACAACGCTGAATATGGCGAGTATGTAACTGGTACTGAAGTGATTAACGAACAATCACGTGAAGCAATGCGCAATGCACTTAAACGTATTCAATCTGGTGAATATGCGAAAATGTTCATCCAAGAAGGTGCGTTGAACTACCCATCAATGACTGCTCGTCGTCGTCAAAATGCGGCGCATGGTATCGAAGTAACTGGTAACAAGTTACGTGCGATGATGCCTTGGATCCAAGCAAACAAGATTGTAGATAAAGAAAAGAACTAAGGTTGCGTTACGTGCCTTAAAAAATGGGAAAGCAGTGCTTTCCCATTTTTTTCGTGCCTTGGATCCAAGCGAACAAAATCGTAGACAAAGAGAAAAACTAAGTTTTAGTTTAATCTTTAAAAAACCCTTATTGTATATAAGGGTTTTTTTATGAGTGAAGTAAAGGATGTTACGTGCCTTGCGCTTCGCTCAGAACTGTGTTTTCACTCCTTGCGCTGTAAGCGTCCGCTGAACCCCATGCCTATTTTTTAATTTGAGTTGGATTTCCAGCGATGTGGCGTAATTCTTCTATTTGGGTCGCTTTATGCGTCGGCAGCCTTTTCAGCACATCACTTAAATAGGCATACGGATCCAAGCCATTCAGCTTTGCTGACTGGATTAAAGTCATGATATTCGCCGCTCGCTGGCCGCTGCGCAGCGAGCCAGCAAACAGCCAGTTCTTGCGCCCTAAGACCCAAGGTCGCATTTGATTCTCTACCCAATTATTGCAAATCGGTAGATTGCCATCATCCAAATAGCGGATTAAAGCTGGCCAACGCTTCAGAGTGTAATTGATGACCTTGGCGGTGGGAGAACTCGATGGCACCGTCAGATGATGTTGGTTGAGCCATTCATATAGTTGTTGCATCACCGGTTGGCTATGCTGTTGTCGGTATTCGCGGCGGTCTTCCGCTGTACCATCGGTCTTTTTCCTGAGTTCTGCTTCTATGGCATACAGTTTCTGAATCAGCACTAATGCCTGTTCAGCGACCTGACTTTTCCCGGTCACATGCAGTTCATGGAATTTACTGTTAGCGGCAATGTAAAAATGACCCCCCAACAGCATTTGAAAATTGACCCCCTTGGTTAATATAGTGGTCTTTTTGGACTGCTCAACATGTTAACTTTGGAGCAAGCAGGGACAATCCAAATACTTCATCAACAAGGTCAATCTATTAAGGCAATTTGAACCGTACCGGGTTTGTCGGAGACTCAATATTCTGAGAGACTATTCCGATGAAAAAACCAAACTATACTCCCGAAATTAGAGAAAGAGCGGTTCAATTACTCATTGAATCTGAAAAGGCGGATTCAAGCCTTGTGACAGTTCAATGAAGTTTATATTTCGAGTCATTGAGGAGATGTAGCTTTGCTTACTTTAAATGCTTTGATAGAGTAAAATAATGCGATTCTTGCTTTAGATCTGGTGGGTGAATATGCATATTGTATATGTGAGTGATGGCAAGGCAGGTCATCGCTCTCAGGCATTAGGTCTTTTTAAGGCAATGCAAAAGCAAACACATATTGAGTTCACTTTTGAAGAAATTTCGATTGATCATTTACCATTGTTGAGTTTGTTGGCCGCATATAAGAAACAAAAACTTGCAGCAGTATCGCAGCCACCTGATTATATTTTTGGAGTAGGCAGTCATACACAATTCCGTGTTTTTTTGATGGGCAAGGTTTTTCCGCAAGCGAAAACCGTGATTTTAATGAAACCCAATTTTCCATTATCTTGGTTTGATCATGTGGTTATTCCTGAACATGATGGTGTTGCTAAACAGGGCAATGTGATTGTTACAAAAGGTGTGCTGAATCCAATTGAAAATGAGCAGCGACACATGCCAAACCGTATTTTGATCGCATTAGGTGGTTCATCTAAACGGCATGTTTGGAATGCAGATAAGGTGTTGTCTGCGATTGGGCAGATCGTGCAGCAGAATATGCAGTGTGACATTATTTTGACGAGTTCTAGGCGTACACCTGCTGATTTTTTAGCGACATTGGCTCAGCAAAGTTTTGCTTCACGACTACAAATTTTTCCAGTTGAAGAAACGCCGCAGGGTTGGATTTTTGAAGAGATGCAAAAAGCGGAAGCGGTATGGGTGACTGAAGATAGCGTATCTATGATATACGAGGCACTCACTGCAGGTTGTAAAGTAGGGCTTATTCAGATAGATCGAGTGAAAGAGGATCGGATTACGCGTTCGGTACAGCATTTGCTTGATCAAAAACTTGTATCGAATGCTAGACAAATTGCTGAATTATATTCTACGACTGCTTTTAAAGAAGCAGAGCGTGTGGCGAATAGGATGCTAGTTAAATGAGGTGTAGTTGTTTAAATTGTTATGATGGACTAGCTTATATCCTATTATTCTTTTTTAACAACGATTAAAATATACCAATCTATAAATGGGACATTCATTTGTTTCTTGAGTGATTTATGAAAATATTACATATTGCGAATTTTGGGTTCAACAAACAAGGTGCTCATTTTTATTGTACAGACCGTAAGATTTCTGCGGGTTTGATTGAAAATGGTCATTTTGTATATGACTTTAGTTTTCGTGATATGGCTAGAATGGGAACTATTTTTAAAACAAAAAAATTAGGGGCAAATTGGGCAAATAAAGAAGTTCTTAAAATAGTTTCTAATTTAGAACCAGATCTAGTTTTGATTGGACATAGCGATTTAATGAGTCCAACGGTGTTAAAAGAGATCAAGCAACAATTCCCAAAGACAAAAATTGCATTTTGGTATGTTGATCCTTTGTATTTGGAGCAAAAACTTGGTTTTGTTCGTGAATTTTCTCCATATTTAGATGCTATTTTTTGTACGACTGGTGGAGAATATCTTCAAAAATTGAAACAGCCAAATTTAAAAGTAGCTTATTTTCCTAACGTCGGGCATTCAAATGTTGAAATACTAAAACAATTTGAATCTACAAATATTGATAAAGAATTTATATTCTGTGGTGTTGTTTATAAAGAACCAGAACGTGAAAAATTTTTGAAAGACTTGGCAAATACTCTTCAAGCACATTCATTGAAATACCAATATTATGGTTGTTTTGAGCAAGCTGGCGTGTATGGAAAAGGTTATTATAAAGTGCTTTCAGAAGCGCGTATGGGGTTAAATTATTCACGTAAAAACGATGTAACTTTATACAGTTCAGATCGTATTGTACAGTTAACGGGTAATGGTCTATTAACTTTTAGCCCTCGTATCCCTGATTTTGAAAAACTGTATAGTGAACAAGAAATTGTCTATTTTAACGACCAAAATGATTTAGCTGAAAAAATTAAGTACTATGCAGATCATCCTGATGAGGCAAGAAAAATTGCAGAATTGGGTTGGAGCAAAACGCGTCATAGTTTTAATGCTAAACGTATTACTCAATTTATGCTTGAAGTTACTTTTGATCAGCCTTTATCTGAAGCATATGAGTGGGCATATGAGGTGTATATCTAATGTGGTTTGTTTATGTGGTACTTGGTTTAATTGTTTTTGCTGCAATACTTTACTTATTAGGTAATTATACCTTTTGGTTACCATTACGCAGTGCGAAATTGCCACGTATTGTGATGTTGCATCAAGTAACTCCCCATGCAGAAGCTTCAGGTATGAATATGCCACCGGCTAAATTTGAACAGTTGTTGCAGTATTTGGTAAAAAAACAGGCTGTTTTTTGTTTCGTTTCCGAACTTGACCAGTATGAGGGGCAGAGTAATGTTTTTGCCCTGTCATTTGATGATGGCTTTCAGGATAACTACCAATATGCATTTCCTTTACTCAAAAAATATAATGCGAAAGCAACAATTTATTTAGCAACACAAATTGAAGGTATTGAGAAGTTAGATACAGCACAAATTCAAGAAATGTCAGCTTCGGGCTTAATTGAGTTTGGTGCACATACTCAGCATCATGTAAATTTGTTGAAATTATCTGATGAGGAAGCATTTGCAGAAATGCAGGCATCAAAAAAAGATGTAGAAGTTTTAGTAGGGAAATGTCCAAGCTTTGCTTATCCATTTGGGCGTTTTAATGACAAACATCAACAAATGGCAAAAAAAATTGGTTTTAAAAATGCTGTATCTACACGTAAAAAAGTAGAAGCTTATACAGAAACTAACCAATTTAATATTCCACGTGTCAGTACACATGGCGCAATGAATGCTTTGCAAATGCGTATTGCTTTAGCCAAAGGACGTTATAAATTATGATTCCGTGTAGTGTTTATATCGTAACCTTAAATTGTGCTGAATGGCTTGAGAGTACACTGGAAAGTGTAAAAGACTTTTCAGAGGTCATTATTTTAGACTCAGGCAGTACAGATCTTACTTATGCTATTGCAGAATCATTTCCCAATACGCGAATTTCTCATCAAGATTGGCAGGGCTATGCGGGTCAAAAAAGCTTAGCTTTAGCGCAATGTAAAAATGATTGGGTTTTAAATTTAGATGGTGATGAAGTTTTATCTTCTGAATTAAAAGCTGAAATTGAGCAAACGATACAAAGTAATCAATTGGATGCTTTAATTACACCAATTAACGATGTGTTTTTAGGTGTTCCCAATAGTAAATATACAAAAAAGCATGCCAAGGTACGTTTTTTTCGTAAATCTAAAGGGCGATATGACTTAGAAAATAAAGTGCATGAAAATGTGATTGTAGATGGTCAGAGTGTTCGTGCAGAAGGTGATATTTACCATTATGGTGAATCAAGTATTTTTGTTAAAGTTGAAAAGAATAATCAATATTCTGAATTAAAAGCACAAGAAAAATACCAAAAAGGTAAAGTGCCGAGTTTATTAAAGTTGGTTTTAGTTATGCCTCTTACTTTTATAAAGTCTTATTTTATTAGACGTAGCTGCTTAAATGGGTGGAGAGGCTTTGTAAACAGCATGGTAAATGCTTTTTATGCATTTTTAAAGGAAGCTAAATTATTTGAGCAACATCAAAAAATGAAAAATAAACAGGATAATCTATGAAGATTGTTCAAGTTTTGGCAACAAGTGGTGGTGTTGGTGGTTTAGAACAACACACTTTTAACTTGGTTAATGAATTATCTCAGCAACATGAAGTACATATTATTGCACACCCTTGCTACGCGGATAAATTTAATGCGCATGTATGTTTTCATGCTGTAGATTTTTCTCGTAGTCGTTGGAATATATTTTTACTTTGCCAGCTAAAATCTATTATTAATAAAATTCAGCCAGATATTGTACATGCACAAGCAGGAAAAGCTGCTGAATTGATCTCTAAAATAAGAACATGGCTAAAACCTGTTAAATTTGTAACAACAGTCCATGGTACGAAAAAGAACAAATCAATTTATACTTTTGCAGATGCCGTTATTGCAGTTAGTCAGGCTTTAACGCAGGGAATTCCTAGTGAAAAAGCGTATGTGGTTTATAATGGGGTATATACACAACCAAATTTATCTGACGAGCAAAAACAACAACTAAAGTCGGAAATCTACATTCAACATTCTTTATTAAATTCTTCTAAAAAAATAGTAATGTGTATTGGACGTTTAGAGCCTGTAAAAAATATAAGTTTACTACTTCACGCAATGTCTAATATAGATGCACATCTTTTTATTGTTGGTGATGGGTCATTGCGCTCAGATTTAGAGCAACAAACAGCAGCACAAAAAATGCTAGATCGTGTTGCTTTTTTAGGTTTTAGGACAGATGCTCGTGATTTAATCCAAATCGCTGATGTTGTTGTATTGTCCTCGGATCGTGAAGGATTTCCATTAGTGATGGTTGAAGCTTTACAAGCAAATAAAACGATGGCATCTACTCGTGTAAATGGTGTTATAGAATGGTTGCCAGAGCCATATCTTGCAAATATTGGACAAGTGAAAGAGTTGCAACAAGCAATAGAAAATGCTTTAACTCTACAAGCACAAATAGATTTTTTACCTTTGTTCATGAGAGCAAGGCAAGAGTTAACTGTTACAGCCATGGCACAGCAAACGCTCAATATTTATGAGCATTTGCTAAAATAGTTGTTTTGGGCTTATTTACTTTTTAACTGATAAGCGTATTGCATCTAAAACTACAAAATTATGTTCAACATTTATTGTATGGCAACCATCATCGTTATTGTTCCATGTGGGTAAAACAACTTCCAAAAGTTGCTCTTTGTATGAGGTTGGGCTAAGTTCAAGAATTTCTTTGAATTCAATATTTCCGCCATAACGCTTTAATGAGTCTTGACTAGGTCTTATAAGTTTTTCTTTATAAATAAAAGGCTTACCAGCCATTCTGAATTGCTGATGACCTTTGCAGACTGGATTTTGTGGGTGTTCTTGCCAGTTAGGATTTAAAATATCTTGAGTAAAGAAAATATCTAAACGGTCACCAAATTTTTTGCAGTTTCTACGTGTGGAAGTCAATAAATACCACATACCCTCATGGTAAAAGGGAGTGGTATCTACAGCCTCAATATTTTCAAATAGGTTTGAATGTTTTTCCCATTTGAGAGGAAAATCAGTACATTTCCAAAGTTCAATTGTTCTTTTAGCACTTGTTTCTGGAATCATATACCAGTCATTTTCAACTTTAAAAACGCATGGGTAGGAAAGATGATAATCCTGTTTTAGAATGGTTTGCGGTTCTGTATAGGTGCCATCTTTAAATACTTCTAAGACCGATAAGAATCCAACGGGATGAACATCATCGACTTCTTCAAAAAAAATGAAATGACGGTCGTTGTCCTGAGCATAGAAACAGTCAGCAAAAGTGAATTTGCGCGGTGAATGAATTTCAAACAGGTTCTTGAGCTGTTCTTGGTTTTTTAAGGGTTGATCTAGCCAGCCAAAGCGCATATACCAGTGGGAGGTAAACTTTTTAGCTTGTTGGTTTTGCTGGTATTTATACCATTTTTTTAATAATGAACGCGATAAAGACATAGCTTGAAATCCTGAATTAATAATGATCATATTTCATTTGAAGATTTATGCATTTTTATAAACGTGGACAAGCGAATAATTCTTTTAAAAACAAAGATTGAAATGATTCTAGATATAATATCATTTTTAATTTTATTAAAATTCTTTTTGAGGCGATTAGGTTTTTTCATGAAGCTTTTTCTATCATTTGCGATATGACTTATTTGGGCATCATCATGCTCGAAACAATAGAAAAAAGGAGTTGAAACAGTATCCGCCAATAAGTATTTCCAGTCATCAATATAGGTAAGTTTTTTTATTTGTTTATAAATAAAATTGTGCGCAGTCTTAGGTGTTAATGAGTAAGCATATGTAGCTGTGTAAAGATCTTTAGGGCCAGTCATATGAAATGAACATTGATCGGGGCTAACATAGCCTCTAATTCTTCGGCGAGATGGTTCAGAGTGGCCACCTAGAAATGCGAAATCATGATTTGTATTTAATAAGGAATGGAGCTTTTGGCTAATGTTATTAAAGTTAAGAATCACATCATCTTCGATGATAATAACGCGATCAAAACTATTGTAGTCTCCCTGAGCAAGTCGTTGCCATAGAATCATATGGCTGAGAAAACATCCAAGTTCACTAGGCCCTAATTCATGTTCACATTGATTCGCAATTTCACGGCTAATATTTAAAAACGTTAAATATTCGGGCTGTAGTTTCTTTCCATAGATAGCATCAAAAAAAGAAAATTCGATTTGAATATCTTGAACATGTTCTTTTAGCGATAGAAGTTGGTCTTTCATTTTTTCTTGTCGATCTAAACTATCTTTTAAAGATACACATAAGATAAGAATTTTTTTCATGTTGCTTTAACTTGAAATGTTATAGTTAAGGTATTCTATACTGCACTACGCTTGGTTGATAGTCTTAGACTGTTTTGTGATGGGTTAAGGCGAAATGCTCGTTCTTAATCAGTGATCATTTTATAGCAGCTACGCTTCTTGTGAACATATATTTCAGTTTAAAAGTTAAAAGAAAATAGGATTGTAAGCAATGTCAATTAACTTACCCATAATTCATGCATTATGGATCGGAAATAAATTGGGGCCAATTTCTAGAAGTTGTCTTCAATCCTTTGTGATGAGGGGACATGAAGTTCACTTGCATACATATGGTGATATTGATGACTTGCCTGATGGTGTGAATCAAGTTGATGCTAATTTAATTATTTCTGCCGAAAAAATTATAAAGCATAATGAAACAGGGAGTTATGCCTTATTTTCTGATATTTTTCGTTATGAACTAATGCGTAAAGTAGATGGTATTTATGTTGATTGCGATGTTTATTGCTTAAAACCATTATCTATCCCAGAACATGGGTATGTTTTAGGTTTTGAAGATGATAACTGGATTAATGGTGCAGTATTAAGAATACCAAAAAATAGCCCATTGTTAGAAAGTTTATTGAATGCAGCATATGACCCGCAATTTGTACCGCCATGGTATTCAAAAAGTCGTCAATTTAGATTAAGAATGAAGAAGGCTTTTGGTATAGGTACAAGTTTAGCTGATATGCCTTGGGGGGTGATCGGTCCCAAAGCGATTACATACTATGTACGGTCATATCAGCAAGAAAACAATGTCCAGCCTATAGACATTTTTTACCCAGTTCATTATCAATGCATTAGTCAATTGTGTGATCCAAATTTAACTATTCAAGAGCTTACAACGTCACGTACTTTGGCTATTCATTTATATAATGAAATGTTACGAGGTATAGATTTAGAAAGTATTGATTCGAAGTCTACTTTAGCTTTATTGCTAAATAATAAAATATAGGGATTGATGTTAGTATGCTTAAAGTTGGATTAATCATTGACGAATTCTTTGGTGGAGCTGGAACTGCTTTTGGTGGCTATGGTTTTTTAGCGCGAGAATACATCTCTAAGTACATTCCGAATAAGGATATACAAATTGATGTTTTGCTAGGGAAGGGTTCGAAGAAACTCTGTGTTGAAGAATATAATATTGACAATATTCGCGCTTTTCGTTTGCCTCGAAGAAAATGGTTTGCAAGAAGGTGGCTTAAAAAGCAAAATTATGATGTTTATTTGAGCATTGAGTTGACAGATAATTACATTCTGTTAAATGAACCAAATAAAAATAAGAAATTAATCTTATGGATACAAGATCCTAGACCTAAATACGAATGGGATGAAATAGAAACTGTAAAATTATTTCCTGAATATAATTATTATAATCAGGAAATTTATGATTTAGTCCATGACTGGTATAAGAATGGGCGTGTAAAGTTTATTTCACAAGGGTATTTCTTAAATCAGAAGGCTATTGATTTATATAATTTAGAGCAAAATGTAAGCATACAATATTTGCCAAACCCAATTAATGTAGATGAAAGTTTTGATGTAAAAAAATTTCCAAAGAAAAATATGATTATTTTCTTGGGGCGAATAGAGTCTGTAAAGCGTGGTTGGCTTTTCTGTGAAATTGCAAAGAAGATGCCTAATTATGAGTTTTATATATTGGGTAAGACTCATCGAGAAGAGGGTAGGAACTCTCAGATTATGTCCGATTATAATGCTATTCCAAATTTACATTTTGCGGGTCACGTAGAAGGTGAAGAAAAGGAAAAATATTTAAAAGAGGCAAAAATTTTAGTTAATACCTCAATTCATGAGGCTTTGCCAATTTCATTTTTAGAGGCATTATCTTATGGAACATTATTGGTTAGTAATAGAAATCCAGAAGATCTAACTTCTAAATTTGGGGTTCACGTAGGGGACGTTTTAGGTGATGGTTTTGATAAGGTTGATTTGTATGTAAATGCAATTAACTATTTATTAATGGATAATGGTAAAAGAGAGAAAATTTCATTAGAAGCAATTGAATACATTAAAAATATCCATAATGTACCGAAATTTATCAATGATCTCAGAAATGTTATTGCTGAAGAGTCTAGATAATTAGATGATGTAAAAACAGGAAGATTACATATTCCTGTTTTTACATCATTCTATAGTATTTGAAGGTTTAATTTTCCTTATCCGCATTACCTTTCAACACCATATAAATCAAACCGACGAAAATTAATAATGCGCCTGCAAGACTACTCACGCAGAACAAAACAATACGATTATAGGTGGTTAAGTTAAACAACTCGTTGGCCAAAATGTAGCGCATGAATAGCCATTGTACGATTGAAAAAATAATCAGAACGATTGCACGACGACGAACTTCAGGACGCATAGCCATAGGAGATTCACTTAAAAGTGGAAATTGGGGTCATTATGCCACTATCGATAATTGATCTCAATTGAATAAGGTGAATCTATGCAATCTTGCTCAACAATGAGATGTAAGGTTTTGACGGTAGTACCAATAATTTTATTGACGATAGACGTTGATGTTCCCTAAACAATGTCTAAAGCGCTTATAAGACCAGATATATTGTTCAGGTGCTTGATTGATTATATCTTGCATCGCAATATTGAGAGTATCTACAGAGAGCTGTAAATCTCTAGACAAAATGTCATCTGAGAGATTTGTGCAATGTAAATCAAAACTAGATAGATCGTCGTTGCGGATACAGCTCAAACCAATCACATTACATTGTGTTTTTGCAGCGAGTTTCGACACCAAAGTCACAGTTAGGGTATTTTGCCCAAAAAAATGGGAATAAATGCCACCAGAAGGCTTAGGTAAATGGTCTGGTAAAATGACAGTTAAGCCACCTTGTTTCAAATGTTTAAAAATGGCACGAATCCCTGTTTCATCTGTCGGGACTAAGGTTGCATTAAACTTTTGACGTGCTTCTAGTATATAACGGTTGATGCTCTTATTTTTGTTGGGCTTGTACATAATCATTGGTGCGGTATAGACATTTAGCCAAGCATTGAGCAACTCCCAACAGCCAAAATGCGGTATTACAACGATGATACCTTTTTGATTGGCTAAAGCTTCAGTTAGCACCGATTCACCATGAATATGCTTTAATAAATTTAAGCTATAACTGGGTGGCATCCCCCAGCATTTAATAAACTCCATATAGGTGAGGCATTGGCTTTGCATACTTTTTTTAACCAGTTGCTGCTGTGCATGTTCAGTTAATTCTGGATAGGCCAACTGAATGTTGATTGTGGTGATGCGTTTAATAGATGAATTGAAAGCATAAAGCACAAATGCTGCGAACAAAGCCAGAGCTTGCAAAATTCTTAAGGGTAATAGCGACAGTGTCTTGAAGATGAAATACATTGCAGTGTGCGAATCTCGGTTATTTTAACAGATGACTTGTTTAAAAAATTGTCAAGAGACTATGCACTTTCAGAAAATAGTACAAAAAGAATGAGAATCTACAGAACAAAAAATTAGAATAAATCAATAAATACAGTAATATCGTTTTAGCTATGATCACATAACTGTTATGTGCTACATCATAGCGCAGTTTATATCTTATGGATGAACTAAATTGATCTAAGTATTGGTTCCATTTTAGTGATTAAATTTTTAAGTAATAATCCAATAAAACCCTGCAATTGCAGGGTTTTTACATCAGGAGCTAAAAATTATTTAGCTTCTTCAGCTTTTGGTTTTTCACGTAAGCGAATACCCAAATCACGCAATTGATTTGCTTCGACTGGCGCAGGTGCTTGTGTCAATGGACATTCAGCAGTTTTGGTTTTCGGGAATGCAATCACGTCACGGATAGAAGATGCACCTGTCATCAACATCACTAAACGGTCAAGACCGAATGCCAAACCACCGTGAGGAGGCGCACCGAATTTTAACGCATTCAATAAGAAGCTGAATTTTTCTTCTGCTTCTTCTTCAGAAATACCAAGCGCTTCAAAAATCGCTTTTTGCATTTCTAAAGTATAAATACGCAGTGAACCACCACCAATTTCAGTACCGTTCAATACCATGTCATACGCGACAGATAAAGCTTCACCAGGGTTGCTTTTCACATCTTCAACGCTTGATTTTGGTAAAGTGAATGGGTGATGCACAGAGGTCCATTTACCATCATCAGTTTCTTCAAACATTGGGAAATCAACCACCCAAAGCGGTGCCCATTCACAAGTTGCAAGGTTCAAATCGTGACCGATTTTGACACGAAGTGCGCCCATTGCATCGTTTACAATTTTAGCTTTATCTGCACCAAAGAATACGATGTCGCCATTTTCAGCGCCTACACGTTTTAATAAATCAAGCACGATTGGCTCAATAAATTTCACAATTGGAGATTGTAAGCCTTCGATGCCTTTTTCAAGCTCATTGACTTTAATATACGCCAAACCTTTCGCACCATAGATGCCTACAAATTTAGTGTATTCATCAATCGCACTACGTGGCAATGAACCCGCGCCAGGAACGCGAAGGGCAACAATACGACCTTTCGGATCTTTCGCTGGGCCAGCAAATACTTTGAACTCAACGTCTTGCATCAAGTCAGCAACGTCTACCAATTTCAGTGGGATACGCAAGTCTGGCTTATCAGACGCATAATCACGCATCGCTTCTGAATACGGCATATGTTGGAATTTGTCGAATTTCACGCCTAGAAGTTCATCGAACATCTTCACGGTCATGCCTTCCATCAAATCCATAATATCATCGTCACTCATGAACGATGTTTCAATGTCGATTTGAGTAAATTCTGGCTGACGGTCTGCACGTAAATCTTCGTCACGGAAACATTTAGCGATTTGGTAATAACGGTCAATACCACCAACCATCAACAATTGTTTAAATAATTGTGGAGATTGTGGCAGAGCATAGAAGCTACCGTTAGATACACGGCTTGGTACTAAATAGTCACGCGCACCTTCAGGCGTTGCACGTGTTAAAATTGGTGTTTCAACATCCAAGAAACCATGATCGTCTAAATAGTTACGAATTAGGTTGGTGACTTTAGAACGGAAACGTAAGCGATCTAACATTTCTGGACGACGGATGTCCAAGAAACGGTATTTCAAACGAATTTCTTCTGAAATGTTGGTATTTTCATCGTTCAATGGGAACGGAGGCGTTTCAGATGCTGCAAGAACTTCAATTTCCTTGCCTAAAACTTCAATTTGTCCACTGACCATATTGGCATTTTCTGTGCCTGCATAGCGACGACGTACACGACCTGTGATTTTTAATACAAATTCTGAACGTGCTTTATCTGCAGTTGCAAATGCTTCTGGAGTATCTGGGTCAATCACGACTTGCACAAGACCATCACGGTCACGCATGTCTAGGAAAATTACACCACCGTGGTCACGACGACGGTGTACCCAACCACACAGGGTCACGGTTTGATCAATTTGAGCTTCGGTTAAAGAACCGCAATAATGAGTTCGCATCATAGCGTTAAAAATCCAACTATATGGGTTAAGGAAGCGAATACGTAAACAGCGCACCGCCTTTAGCAAAGGTAGGATTATGCCTCTTTGGGCATGTGGCGACAAGAACCTGCTGCAAAAACAGTGGGTTTTTAGCGGGAATCTGCTTGAAACTGAAGAATGTAGGCAGATGAAAGAGAAAGTAGAGCGATAGAGCGTTTATTCCATTCGCCCTTGAGAATCTAAAATCAGAAATAGCAGACAGCCCAAACTCAACATGAGTAAGGCACCTTGGCTAAACTCATTGATGGCACGTCCTGTAAAATAATATAGTTCGGCTTGCCAAGTCGCATCGGGGATATAGCGCGCATAATCCCAAAGTGAAAAACCACCACATACAATCGACAAGAGAATGAGAGCGATGGCATAAACGCGAATTTTTTTGCTTACAGAATTGACCTGCCGATGCTTGCGATAATAATGCAGGCTCATCCATAATAAAAAAGGCAGCGCCAAAATAGAGCTGCCAATTTGCAGTACGCGATGCATTGGATAAATACCTGTTCCTAATTGTACCGATTGCGCTAAAAAATCCTGAAAGGCAAAACTACGAAAGTCGTGATGGGTTAAACCATCCCAAATTAAATGGGTGGCATTGCCAATCAGTAAGGCCAGAATCAAGCCACATACAAACCCAAGTACAGATTTTATCGTGTTTAGATTTAACGGGTGATGGATTCCCACAAAGCGATACAATGCAGGGCGATAGAGCAAATACCACAGCGCACAAAACACAAGACCCAATAATAAATTCGGATACAGCAATGCTGACCATAAATGAGGAGTGGGATCATGACGCAAAGTAAACAGACGGTGTAAATCTGGCAACATCGTGCCTATAGCGAGTGCAGCGATAGGCAGACGTTGTCCTGAAAGCTTGGCGAGTGGTGGGGCAAGTACCGCATGTGAGAGCGTAAAGGGCATACCAATTCAAAGTAAATAATATAAAAAATCAGAATAAATTGTGATGAATAGCTTAATTGAGAATACAGAGGAACAATGTTTTTTATTGCAATGTTAATGAAACGTTATATTATAACATCAATTATTTTTACTAATTTGAGCATGGGTCATGTCGTTCCATAAAAATTTAATAACACTTTCCATTTTTTCAGTGCTGACACCTGCAGCATTTGCCAATACTGAAAGCAGTAGTACACAACTGGAAACCATTCAGTTACAAGCACATCCTTTGGTGCAAACTGCGGCAGATTTTGCAGTGGCCGATCATGTGATTGATCAAAAAACGTTGGCACAGCGCAGTACCACCATTGGTGATGCAATGTCAGATGAGCTAGGTGTATATTCCAATCAATATGGCTCAGGTTCTAGCCGCCCTGTGATTCGTGGACAAGATGGCCCTCGGGTTAAAGTGCTGCAACATGCTTCAGAAACTGCCGATGTGTCTATGCTTTCACCAGACCATGCTATCACTGTAGATCCGATTTTAGCCAAACAAGTTGAAATTATTCGTGGCCCATCAACATTACTTTATGGTGCAGGAACGGTTGGTGGCTTAGTTAATGTGACCGATCAAAAAATTCCAACTCAAATGCCAAATAATGGTTTAGAAGGACAGGTAGGTTTACGTTACAACACAGGTAGCGATGAAAAGCTAGTGAGTGCGGGGGTAACTGCAGCACTCAGTGATCAATTTGCGCTGCGTATTGAAGGTTCAAAACGTAAAGCCAATGATTACATTACCCCAAACTATTGGGTAGAGCATCATCATACAGAAGTACATGTTGAACCAGATGGCTCAACCCATACACATGAACATGAAGAGTTGGTAAAAGAACGCCGTGTAGACAATACCTTTGCCGAAGGCCAAACGGTGAATATTGGTGGATCATGGATTCATGATCGTGGTTTTGTGGGCGTGTCATATAGTAATCGTCAGGATAAATATGGGTTGCCAGGGCATAGCCATGAATATCATGGTTGTGTATTGCACGATGATCACTTTCATGGTTGCCCGACACCTAATTCAAATACTGTTGAAGAACATGCACATGGTGGCCCATGGGTGGACTTAGAATCACACCGTTATGATTTGCGTACCGAACTTGATCAGCCCTTTGCAGGCTTTGATAAACTTCGTGCGCATGCCAGTTTTACAGATTATGAGCATGATGAATTAGAAGAAAATAAAGTCATCAGTAACTTTAAAAGCAAAGGATATGATGCACGTTTAGAATTGGTGCACAAACCCCTTGCAGGTTGGGAAGGTGTGTTTGGTACACAGTTTAGCCAGCATGAAATTGATTTGACTGGTCAGAAGGAAAAACATGGTGATCATTATCATGAAGCAGTACCTATGCCAGATACGAAAACACAAAAATACAGCTTATTTGGTTTAGAGCATAAACAATTTGGTGATGTACATGTGGAACTTGGTGCGCGTGTCGATCATCAAAAAGTTCAAGCAGATTCGGACAAAAAAGATTATTCAGGTACTGGTGTATCTGCTTCTGCTGCAGCCAATTGGCAGTTTGCACCCAACTATAAATTGTCACTCACAGGCTCACATCAGCAACGTTTACCTGTAGCGCAAGAGCTCTATGCTGATGGCTTACATTTCGCAACCAATACTTACGAGGTGGGGAATCCTGATCTAGATAAAGAGACATCTAATAATTTAGAGTTAGGTTTGCACTATGAAGCCGACAAACTCGATTATTCGCTGCATGTTTACCATAATTGGTTCGATGATTATATTTATGGCGCAACAGTAGCGCAGAAAGGTAATTTGCGTGGTGTGGAATATACTCAAGACAAAGCCAAATTCTACGGTACAGAAGCCAAGTTAGGCTATCAGCTGAGTCCAGATTATAAACTCAGTGTGTTTGGTGATTATGTTCGTGGCGAAATAGATAACCAAAATGCACCACGTGTACCTGCAGGCCGTTTGGGAACTAAAGTAGATGCTAACTTTGCCGATGGTTGGTCGGGTATGGCGGAATACTATCGTGTATTTAAGCAAGACAAAATTGCAGCGTATGAACAAGAAACAGAAGGCTATAACATGGTCAATGTTGGCGTAGCTTATGCAGGAAACTATGCCAATAAACAAGATTACCGTGTGTATTTTAAAGCCAATAACTTGTTAGATGATGAAGTCTATTCACACGCATCTTTCTTGTCGCATATTCCACAAGTGGGACGCAACTTTACTGTGGGCGTTGAATTTGGTTTCTAAAATTCAATTTAAGCTTTATAGGATGTCTGTGTGAAAACACAGAAATCCTCTTGAAAATCCAAACAATAAAACCTAGTCTGAGCGCATCGGACTAGGTTTTTTGTTATGCGTATCTTTCAGCGAATTCATCAAAAATTGAATTGGTCGCCTCGGGCTTATTTGGGACTGGTTTTAGGTTTACTGGCTTTGGGTTATTTGTCCTCGGCTATTTACCACAGTCTTAAACCGTTACCAGATGGTCTGAATTACACCGGAAAATTACGCCATGCACCTGTCAAATTTATTGCCGATCAGACCTATATTGATGCGCAAGGTGTTCAGCAGCAACAGCACCAAATTTTTAAGGAGATTTTAGGTTTAATTGATGCTGCGCAAACCACCATTGTGGTGGATATGTTTTTGTTTAATGCAGAGGTGGGGACGTCTAAGCAACAGCATCAACCACTGACACAGCAATTGACCGAAGCTTTAATTCATAAACGTCAGATGCAGCCAAATATTGAAATCAAAGTCATTACTGATCCCATTAATTCGGTATATGGTGGCATTGCACCTGAACATTATCGTCAATTGCGTCAGGCAGGTATTGATGTGATTGAAACAGATTTAACCCCGCTGCGCGCATCGAATCCGCTGTGGTCGGGGTTTTGGTATCTCTGCTGTCAGGGCATTCCAAATAATGCTGAAAAGGGTTGGCTACCCAGTCCTTTCGGCAAAGATAAAATTACCTTACGTAGTTATTTCAGCTTGCTTAATTTTAAAGCCAACCATCGTAAAACCATGGTGGTCGATACCGCCGAAGGCTGGAAAGCATTGGTCACGTCGTTTAATCCACATGATGGCAGTTCACGTCATTCTAACAGCGCTTTATTGGTGACGGGCAATACCGCAGTAGATGTGTTGCAAACAGAACAAGCCGTCGCGCGTATGTCGCAGGGCAATCTGTCTGGGGTGATTGTGGGGGAGTTTGAGGCAGATCATTCTTACCCTCAAGTGCAGGTTTTAACGGAACAGGCCATTTGGGATGCAAGTTTATCAATGATTGAAAATGCTAAGGCGCAAGAGCATCTTGATTTGGCGATGTTCTATTTATCGGAGCGACAAATCATCAAGGCACTGATTGCTGCACAGCAACGTGGCGTACAGGTGCGGGTATTACTCGACCCGAATAAAGATGCTTTTGGACGTGAAAAAAATGGCATTCCAAACCGACAGGTGGCGGCAGAATTACATGCTGCAGGGGTGAAGGTACGTTGGTGTAATACCCAAGGTGAGCAATGCCACAATAAAATGCTGATGAAATCGAATGCCACACAGGCTGAGTTGATTTTAGGTTCTGCTAATTTCACCGCACGTAATTTAAAAAACTATAATTTAGAAAGCAACTTGCGTGTGGTCGGACAGGTGCAAGACCCTGTATTTCAGGATGCTCAACACTATTTTAATACCGCATGGTCAAACCTTGAGGGTAAAAATATGAGTGTGGATTATGCGGTTTATGCCGATGAGTCGAAGTGGAAATATGCGCTGTATCGCTTTATGGAATGGAGTGGTTTATCGACCTTTTGATTTTTTAATTGTATGCCTTGAACTCAAAAATCCCTCTTATTGAAAGAGGGATTTTTTTGAGCCGAATATTACTTTACAGGATTTGGCGGCACCATTTCATCCAAATCTTTATCACTCATTTGATCTAACTCGGCAATATCGGTTTTGATTTTCCATTGTGCTTCATCATCCACAGGATTCGGTAAACGCGCTTCTAACCAATCACAAACCACATCTGGGCTAAATTCTGGATGGTTGCATTGAATTACCCACGATAAAAAATCTTTGGCTTCACCATTCATATACGGTGGCGGTGAAACAGGTAAGAATTGAGTCGGTAAGCGTTCATCTCTGGAAATATAATTCAGCACATGTCCCAATTCCTGCACAGTTTGCCATGCCAACGGGTGTTCTACATCAATTTGAAATTTGAACCACCATGCATGCTGACCGTCTGAACCATAAGCGTCTACACGGGCTTGCTGTACACTTGGAACTTTGCAGAAAAACTGATGAAGGCGGTCAAAATTTAATTCAGGCACGAGGTTTCATCCAATTTCAAAAAAAATGTATCTTAGCATAGGGGTTGGAGATATTTCATAAATGGCGAGCCGTGTCGGTGAAATCTGCGGAGATGAAAGTTTAAAATTGCTGATTTTTTATTCATTGTTTATCCTTAATTTGAGCTTAGAATAAAAATATGAAAATAGGAGTGCTAGATATGAAAGTGGCGATTTTAACTGCATTGAGTGGCATGCTATTTTTAGGTGTGTCGATGCAGAGCTTGGCCGAAACCAATCGTTGGGCAGGATATACAGGCGTCAATACACAGCGTGATCAGCATCGTCCTTATTCGCCACAACATCGTCCTGCTTATCCGCAGCATCGACCTTATCATTCACAGCAACCCTATTCCTATCCACCACATTATCCATACCATCAACGACCTGTGCCGCAGTGGGGGCAGCCCACGATTCGTAGTGGCATCAATATTCAATACAATGCGCCAAGTACTGTGCAATATAACCACCAAAGTTACAGTTGGGTAAATGGTGAGCCAAGTAGCGCACATATTGAAAGTTCGACCTATCGTGTGGTGACCGACTGGCAGCACTTGGGTTTACCCGCTCCGCCACGAGGTATGTACTGGATTTTTGAACATGGGCGTTATGTGTTGGTGGCAAATCGTTGAGAAAAAAGTGAAATCATAGACATCAATGCTTCTAGATATTGAGTATCTAGGAGCATTTTTTTGACCTATTTTAGATTTTTACGCCAATTCATCATCTTCTGGGCGAGGGGTTTTGCCTTGTGCTAAAGGCTTTTCACTGTGCTTGTCTCGAATAACGGAAGGGTAATGCCAAGATGCAAAACGCACCACTAAAATTGCAGCGGCTAAAATTAAAATTGAACCAGTAATAATCACTAAATCGAGATCAGCTTTATGGTCGTGTTGAATATCTGAAATTAGCAAACGGGTTAGTGCGGTAATGGCAATATAAATTAAAAAACGTACAGGCATGTGATTGGTTTTAAAATAAATACCAACCATTGCTCCTAGTTCTAAATAGATAAAAAGCAATAAGATGTCATCAATAGTGGCATATTGTTTGATGGTGAAAATATCAATTACCGTATGTCCAGCAGACCAAATGACCATACAGCCAATGATAAAGAGCGCAAGATAATGAAAACTTTCTACTGCCCAATTGCCATATTTGTCTAATAGGCTTTCAACTGCTTGAATATTTCTATCTATTTTTGAACGACGTACTGCCATTTTCACCTCCTGTTTGAGTATGGATATTCAGACTTCAACAAAGGTAATGCAAATTTCATGCACAATTTAGAATACGGATATAAAATTTAGTATAAAAAAACGCCTGATGAT
The DNA here is from genome assembly GCF_013390985.1 of Acinetobacter sp. Swhac1. NCBI lineage: Bacteria > Pseudomonadati > Pseudomonadota > Gammaproteobacteria > Moraxellales > Moraxellaceae > Acinetobacter > Acinetobacter sp. Swhac1. Next base: position 39,493 of record NZ_JACASN010000008.1, read on the forward strand.
TCAGGCGTTTTTGCAGATACTGTATGAATTAAGACTGGTTGGTGAAGTAATCTTCACTGAAGTTCATTACCACTTCTGCACCCGCTTTCACTTTGGTAATGCGTAAAGCTAGTTCTGGCAAAATACGTTGTACAAAGTACAGTGCCAATGACAATTTGTTTTGATAGAACTCACCCTCTTTTTGTTTGGCTGCATTGGCAATGCGCGCAAACATATATGAGAAGCTGAGCAAACCTACCGCATGTAAATAATCAACCGCTGCTGCGTTCGGGAAATCTACATTTTCTTTGGCTGCATTTAAAACGTATTGAGTCACGGATTCAACTTCAGTCGCTGCATCTAAAGTTGCATCTTTAATGAAGTTGAGGTCTGCATCTAAACCATTGGTGAAATCACGGATTTCTGCAATGTATTCTGCAATAAATTCGCCATTACATTTAATGGTTTTACGACCAATCAAGTCTTGCGATTGTACGCCGTTGGTGCCTTCATAAATTTGGGCGATACGTAAATCACGAACACATTGCTCCATACCCCATTCACGGATATAACCATGACCACCGAAGCACATTTGCGCATCAAGTGTCGCATTGAAAGCAGTATCGGTTAAGTAGGCTTTGGCAATTGGGGTTAACAGTGCAACACGGTCATTGGCTTTTTTCACAGCTTCTGCATCGGTAGAGAATTTAGTGATATCCAATTGTTGACCCACATATACCGCAAATGCACGTGAAGCTTCGTTATTGGCACGTGCATTGAGCAGCATACGACGCACATCGCCATGCACCAAAATGCTATCCGCTGCTTTGTTTGGTGATTTTACGCCCGATGCACTACGGCCTTGAATACGGTCAGTCGCATATTGCGCAGCATTTTGATAGGCAAATTCAGATGCACCTAAACCTTGAATTCCCATAGACAGACGTTCGTAGTTCATCATGATGAACATGGCAGCCAAGCCTTCGTTTTCTTTGCCGACCAAGTAACCTTTGGCACCATCAAAGTTCATCACACATGTTGCAGAGGCTTTAATGCCCATTTTGTGTTCGATTGAGCCTGGACCTACTGGGTTGCGCTCACCCAACGAACCATCTTCATTCACCAAGAATTTTGGCACGATGAATAAAGAAATACCGCGTGAACCTGCAGGAGCGTCTGGTGTTTTCGCTAAAACTAAGTGAATGATGTTTTCTGCGAGGTCGTGATCACCACCTGTAATAAAGATTTTAGTCCCTGTGATGTTGTACGTACCGTCTGCATTTGGTTCTGCTTTGGTTTTAATAATCCCGAGGTCTGTTCCTGCATGTGGTTCAGTCAAACACATGGTACCTGACCACTCACCTGAGTAAATTTTAGGTAAATAGGTTTCTTTCTGTTCTTGTGATGCATAACTGCTTAATGCCATGCCTGCACCGACAGATAGCAGTGGATACAACATGAAGGATGGATTGGTGGCAAACAGCATTTCATCTGACAATACTGTCAGCATTTTTGGCATGCCTTGACCACCCCATTCTTCATCTGCGCCTAAACCAATCCAGCCGCCTTCGGCATATTGTTTAAATGCTTCTTTAAATCCAGCAGGTGTGGTGACTTCGCCATTGTTATAGGTCGCGCCTTCTTCATCACCGCTACGGTTAATAGGCAACGTCACATTTTGGGCAAATTTTGCCATTTCTTCCAAAATTGCTTCAGCCGTTGCAGCATCAAGGTGAGCGAGGTTTTCATTGTTTTGCCAGAATTGTTCTGCATTGAATACATCATTTAAGATGAATTTCATATCGGCAAGTGGGGCATTATAAATTGGCATGTGAGTTCACCTGTTTATTGTTTGAATCTTGATTCGTTGAGTTCAGTGTAATCTACAATTGTGAATGTTGTAGACCACTAAAGCGAAAGAATGCTTTATTTATAAAGAAAAAGGACTGTCAATGCTATGACCGTCCTTTCTCAATTTCTGTACTCAAGAGTACAACATTTTGAATATCCCGCTAAATATGTTCAATGTTTAGCGAGTTTCAATTTTCGCTTAGAAAGCAAAGTGTTCAGCATCTAATGCAAATAGTGGCTCTACACCTGTTGCAATCACGTCTACGTGTGAGCGAACACGTGGCAAGATTTTCTTGAAGTAGAAACGTGCAGTCGTCACTTTAGCATTATAGAAGTCTACATCGGTTGTGCCTGCTGCAAGTGCTTCTTGAGCGACCAATGCCATACGTGCCCATAGGTAAGCTAGTGTTACATAACCAGAGAAGTACATGTAGTCTACTGCTGCAGCACCTACTTCCTCAGGGTTTTGCATTGCACGCATACCAATTTGCATGGTCAAATCGCCCCATTCTTTATTGAGCGCTGCGAGCGGTTCAACAAATTCTTGCATTGCTGCGTTGTCTTTGTTGGCTTCTGCAAATTTATGGATGATTTTGGTGAAGTCTTTCAACATTGCACCTTGTGTACCCAAAACTTTACGACCTAACAAATCGATTGCTTGAATTTCAGTTGTACCTTCGTACAAGCATGAAATACGTGTATCACGCACAATTTGTTCCATGCCATGCTCAGAAATGAAGCCATGACCGCCGAAGACTTGCACACCATGTTTTGCAGATTCAGAACCTGTTTCAGTTAAGAATGCTTTTGCAATAGGCGTCAATAAAGACAAGATGTTGTCAGAGAACTTACGTTCTTCTTCAGTTGCACCTTGTTCAACGATATCTGCGTGTAGAGACAACAGATACACTAATGCGCGACCACCTTCAGCAAACGCTTTTTGAGTCAATAGCATATTGCGTACAGCAGGATGCACAATAATTGGATCTGCTTCTTTTTCAGGGGCTTTCGGACCAGAAAGTGAGCGCATTGCCAAACGGTCTTTGGCATAAGTCAACGCACCTTGGAAAGAACCTTCAGATGCTGCAAGACCTTGTACCGCTGTACCGATACGTGCAGTGTTCATGAACGTGAACATGCAGTTTAGACCACGGTTTTCAGGGCCAATCAAGAAACCTTTCGCATTATCAAAGTTGATGACGCAAGTTGCATTGCCATGAATACCCATTTTGTGTTCGATTGAACCACAACGTACACCATTACGCTCCCCTAAAGAACCATCTGCATTCAGGTTGAACTTAGGAACGATGAACAGAGAAATACCCTTAGTACCTTTAGGTGCACCAGGTAAACGTGCCAATACGATGTGCACGATATTCTCTGCCATGTCATGTTCACCAGCAGAGATAAAGATTTTCTCGCCCGAGATTGCATAGCTTCCGTCGGCCTGAGGTTCAGCTTTAGTACGGATAATACCCAAGTCAGAACCTGCATGAGATTCGGTTAAACACATGGTACCTGTCCACTCACCTGAAACAAGCTTTGGCAGATAGGTTGCTTTTTGTTCATCTGAACCGTGGTGTTCTAAAGTACGTACAGCACCATGAGAAAGACCTGGGTACATGCCCCATGCCCAGTTTGCTGTACCGACCATTTCTGAAATCACGTTTCCTAGAGAAACAGGTAGACCTTGACCGCCGTATTGTTCTTCAGCAGAAAGAGACGGGAAGCCAAGTTCGATATATTTTTGATACGCTTCTTTAAAGCCCGTTGGTGTAGTCACCACGCCATCATTCCAAGTACAACCTTCACGGTCACCGCTTTGGTTGATTGGAGAAAGTTCATTTTCACAGAAATCTGCTGCAGCTTCCAAATATTGGTCAACCAATTCACGGCTTACGTTTTCTTGGAATGCAGGTAATTTTGCATAGTGATCTTCGGCATTTAATAATTCATGCAAAACGAATTGCATATCACGTAAAGGCGCTTTGTATTGTGGCATATCGGTTTCCTCAATACTGGTTTGACCAGCGTTATATTTTAAATGGATTTCAGCACATGCCTTCTCAGACATGCCATGTTGGAATGGTTGTAATCGTGCAACATCTTCTAATTCGGTACAAGCATCTGCATAGCATTTCTTGGTGACTGTAAAGTCAAAGATTTTTACCTTGAAATGGCTAAGTTGTTTGAGTGTAAATAGTTTTGCTGAATTTGAAATGATACAAATAGTCAAAACCGTAAAGAGATATGTCCAATAAAAAAGGCGCAATTTGCGCCTTTTTTATCTATTTATGCTTTTTAGAGTGGCTTAAGCAGCCTTATCCGGTGCTGAAACAGGTGCTTTAGGCTGGAAGTGAACGATACATTTGCCATCTATTGTTTGTATGCCGACTTTTAGCTGCACGGCTTTACCATCGGTTTGACCTTGGCAGGCTTTGGTCGCAGCTTGTTGACGCGCTTGACGTTCAGCTAAACGTTGATCGTATTGCTGGGTTAACTCAGCACGTTTCGCATCGGTTAGTGGTTCGCCACGATGCATATGCATGCCACGGAATTGACCACGATCGGCTTTATCGGCACGCATTGGGTGATGTTCACCACGTTTCATTTCATCACGGTTCGGTTTAAATGTAATCGCACATGTGCCTTCTAGTGTTTGCTCACCTGCTTTGACTTGGACTGCTGAACCCACCGCTTTGCCATCGCAGGCTTTTTTAATGTCTTGCATGACTTGTTTACGTTCAGTACGCATTTTTTCAAATTGTTTGCGTTGTTCAGGCGTCATGTGACGGTCTTTCTGATAATGACCATGCATATATTGCGACTGCTTCATATCTTTTGGTGCTTGGGTGGATTGACAGGCAGTAAACGCACCTACAGATAAAACGCTGGCAGTGGCTAAAGCAATTTTTGTCATCTTATTCATTCTAAATTCCCCCCATACAAGAGCATGTGATTTTGGATGATTAAAGATTAAATAATAAAGATGAAGAAACAATGGAGAGTTTTTTCTAGCACTGTTGGTTACAATGCTCAAAATCGACAAAAAAAGCTGAGATTGCGCTTTTGAAAATTCGCCGTATACCCATCGCATTACGCCTGTTCTTAACAGTGCTGCTGACGACCTTGCTGATTACCACGGTCAGCTTGGGGGTATTGCATGTCAATATGCAGCGAAACTTCAGCAAATATGTGGCCGATGTCGAAATGCAAAAGCTGGACTTGCTCACTCAAAACTTGGCAGAAGTCTATGTGGTATATCACGATTGGGGCAATGCCATTCAGGCGCAAATTCTCCAAATTGAAGGTGAAGCTGCGCCCGATGATTATGACCGTTTATCGCGGTGGTGGTTACGTCGTCAGTATGACATTGCATTGCAGCAGCGTTATTTTCAGGAACATACCTTAGCCAATGTAAACCCAAGTGTGGTCGAGCCTGAGCCAGGCAAACGACAGGCCAATGCGGAAGAACTTCGCTGGTTAGAGCTGAATTTACCTTCACAATTTCAGCCATTTGAAGGTTTAGTATTTCCTTTGAGTGCCAATCAGAATGCTTTCCGTCCTGATCGTAAAAATGAAGGACACCAAAACGCGACAGAATCATCTGGAAAAAAACAATTTATTTCGATGCCTGACCGTTTAGGCTTGAGTTCACGCTTATCTTTATATGATGCCCAGCGGCAATTTGTAGTGGGAGAGCCTGCTGAAACTCAAATTTCCTTTCGTCCAATTATGGTCGGTGAAAAAATCGTGGGTTATCTGGGCTTAAAACCTGTGTTAGATCAGGAAGATGCTTTAAGTATTAATTTTTTTAGTAAACAAACTCGTTATTTATTATTGGCTTATGCTTTAAGTATTTTGGCGAGCTTGATTGCTGCCTTATTGTTGGCGACCTATTTTAAAAAGCCAATTCAGCGCTTATTAAATGGCACACGTGAATTAACCAAAGGCCATTATCAGCATCAGGTCAAGGTCAATCGTAATGATGAGTTGGGTGATTTATCTACCGAATTGAATCATTTGGCGGTGATTTTAGATCAACATGAAACTTCACGTCGTCAGTGGGTGGCAGATACTTCGCATGAATTAAAAACGCCATTGGCGGTGTTGCAGGCGCAAATTGAAGCTATGCAAGATGGTATTCGCAAAGCCACACCAGAGCATTTGGCTGCGATGATGCATCAGGTCAATAATCTGAAAAAACTCACACAGGATTTATCGGACTTGGCGCAAGCCGAAGCTATGCAGCTGAAATGCTATTTCTCGAGCATTGATCCATGGCAAGTGATTGAGCAGGAAATCGAAAGCTTTAAGCCGAAATTTGAACAGGCGCAGTTGGACTTGATCGTGTCGGGTGAAGGCACGCAATTACAATTGGATATAGACCGTTTTAAGCAAATTATGCTCAACTTATTGAGTAACAGTATTCGCTATACCGAAGCGGGTGGGCAGGTACATATTCACACCAGTCAAAGCGCAACAGAATGGACAGTATATGTAGATGACAGTCCGTTTGGTTTAAGTGATGAACAATTGGCACGTTTGGGTGAGCGTTTCTATCGCGCCGATGATTCACGTACACGTGCCACAGGCGGGACAGGTTTAGGTCTGGCTTTATCGGTCAAAATTGCTAAAGCATTGGGCGGAGAGTTAAGTTTTGCACATTCACCATTGGGTGGTTTACGTTGCAAATTAAGCTTTCCCAAAACAATCAAATCTTGAAAGACTTTAAGGAATCGTGCATGAAACATATCTTGCTGGTTGAAGATGAAATTGAACTTGCCCAATTGGTGCGAGATTATTTAGAAGCTGCTGGTTTTGAAGTCAGTATGTTTCATGATGGACAAGAAGCCTATGACAGCTTTTTGCAGCGTAAACCGAGCTTGATGATTTTAGATTTAATGGTACCGCGTATGGATGGTTTGACCATTTGCCGCAAAGTGCGTGAACAGTCCGATGTGCCTATTATTATGGTCACGGCACGTACTGAAGAAATTGATCGGGTGCTAGGCTTGAACATGGGCGCAGATGACTATGTGTGTAAGCCTTTTAGCCCGAAAGAATTGGTCGCGCGCGTGCAAGCGGTGTTGCGCCGTTTGGAACGTAAGGCTGAGTCCGAAGATCAGTCTTTGTTCCGTATGGATAAAGCGCAGCAGCGTATTTGGTATCAGCAAAAAACCTTGAATTTGACCCCTACCGAATTCCGTTTATTGGAATTGTTTTTAGAGCATGTCGGGCAGGTGTATTCACGCGCGCAGTTGCTAGACCATATTAACCCAGACAGTTTTGAAGTGGCAGATCGGGTGATCGATAGCCACATTAAAAACTTGCGCCGTAAAATTTCTGATGCTGCCGAAACAGGTAATCGACATGAGTGGATTCAGGCGGTGTATGGTGTGGGTTATCGTTTTGAATATCCTGATGAGTAAAAAAAATTAATCTAGTCCATCTTTAATACAGAGAGATGGGCTAGATAAAATATTTGTCATTTCACATCACAGCTAAATTTTGTAGTTTGTACAATCAATTGTTCAGCAGGACAATGGTTTTTATTGCATAAACATTTTGCAAGATACTAATTTTTAAAGGTTTGTTGATGTTTTAATAAAATCATAGTGTTAGGCATTTGTGCAACAAGGCTATTAAGATGAGCAACTCACCATCACTTCTGGCACATCACTTGGTAAAGGTGCTAAATCTTCAGGTTTTTCCAATGCTGTTTGCTGAATATAGGGTTGGCTGAGCAAGTTAAATAAACGCTCAACTTCTGAAAAATCATCACGCTCTGCTTGCTCAATCGCCTTTTGTGCCATGTGATTGCGCAAAATATACTGAGGGTTGACTTGCTGCATAGCAATATCTAAGGCATCGGTATCCTGATGTTCACGAATTTGTAAATACTGCGCCAAAAAGCTTTCCCACTGACGACGATCCAAACAATCATCCAATATTTCTGTGTATTGTTTATTTTGTAGACGGATAAAACTTTGGGTGTAATCCAGTTGCTCACTTTGCAAAATACGTAAGAAGTTGGTTGCGCAGTCAAAACTGTCTTTATGGAAGCTTGGCAGTCCCATTTTTTCACATAAACCGAGTTTATAATGCTCCAAAAAAGTGGGTTCAAAATGTTCTAAGCATGCTGCCAGTGCTTGTTTCCAGTGTTCTTTCTGATCTGGGTTTTGCTCAAGTGGAATTAAATTATTTAACCAGACCCATAAATTCCAGTGTGCTACGCTGGGTTGTTGTTGGTAGGTATAACGTCCTTGATAGTCCGAATGATTGTTGATCCAATTGGGACGAAAACGCTCCATAAAGCCATACGGGCCGAAATCGAGTGTTGAACCTGTGAGATTTAAATTATCGGTGTTCATCACCCCATGCGCAAAACCGACCAATTGCCATTTGGCAATCATGACAGCGGTACGTTGAATAACTTGCGTAGCAAAGGCGAGTACAGGCTGTTCGGCTGCCAAGCATTCTGGATAGTGCCATTCGATACACTTTTGCACAAATTCAGGCAGTAATTCAGGTTGATACTGATTGATCCATTCAAAATGTCCCAAACGAATATGACAGTCTGATGTGCGTAATAGCATTGCACCAAGTTCTAATTTTTCACGTTGTACGCCTTGAGTAGATGAGGTAAATCCAACGGCATTGCTTGATGGCACACCCAGTGCATTTAAAGCATGACCTGCCAAATATTCACGAATCACTGAACGTAATACTGCACGTCCATCTCCCATACGTGAATAAGGCGTTTCCCCCGCACCTTTTAAATGCAGGTCGATTGTACGTTGATGTGTGTCCAAAACTTGCGCAATGAGTAAACCGCGTCCATCTCCCAATTGACCTGCCCACTGACCAAATTGATGTCCTGCATAGACCATTGCCAAAGCAGGAAATTCTTTAAACGTCTTTTGACCACTGCAAATTTCCACCCATTGCTGTTGTTCTTCGGCTGTCCATTGCAGTTCTTTTGCCAAGGCTGCATTAAAGTGTCCTGCTTTTGTACCTTTTAAAGGTAAAGGCTGCTGCATGTGATAAAGACGGGCGGGCAGGGTCGGATAACGTGGATTAAATTGCATGATGATGAAGCGCTTGGCACAAAGTGAGTTTCACTATAGCAAACTTAGACTTTAAAAACTGTAGTCTAAAAATGCAGAAAGCCCTGAACAGGTCAGGGCTTTCGCAGTGCATCAGAACAGAGGTTTATTCAGATACAGGATTCTTTTTCAGGTTGCGCATCAGCAAGTTCAAGGTTTCACGATGGTGTGAAAGACGCTGTTCAACCAATTGGAATTCAACTTTTAATTTGTCATCCATTTGGTGGATTTTTTCAGCTACTGATGCTTTTTTCGCCTGAATTTCTTGCTCTTTTAACTTTGCCCAATCGTTCAAAGTTTGAGTAAAGGCATCATATTCTTGCGAAATACGGCTTTTAACTTGGCCAATGTCATCATTTACATTGTGTCCATAGACCGCCAAGTCTTGTTCTGCATATTTAAAACGCATCGCCAATTCTGCTTTTTTAATATTAAAGCTTGGAATACGGCGTAAGTTTTTCGCTAAGCCCAACTTCGAGCATGACCAAATTAACCATTTGGTTGGATCATATTGCCACCATTTTACGCCATTACGATAATCATACTGAAAAATGTGGTGATAGTTATGATAACCCTCGCCCCAAGTGGCAATTGCTAACCAGAAATTATCACGCGCGGTATTTTCGTCAGTATAAGGACGAGAACCCCACATATGACATAGTGAGTTAATAAAGAAAGTAACATGGTGGCTTAAAATCAGACGCATTAAACCGCCTAATAACAACACACCCAAAATATCGCCTACAGCCCAACCTATTGGCACCAAAATACCAACGTGAACTGCAATCACGAGCGGAATATAGTATTTGTGTTGGAACATCACCAACTTGTCATTTAACAAATCTGGTGCATTTTTAAAGTTCGGCTCTGCAGCAGGATAGTCACGTAACATCCAGCCCATGTGCGCATACCAGAAGCCGTTATTAATTGAATATGGGTCTTTTTCGACGTCATCGACATGACGGTGATGGGTGCGGTGACCTGAACCCCAATACAGAATACTGTTCTGAACGGCAAATGTTCCCATAATCATTAAAATGATTTTCAAGGGAAGGGTAGCTTCATAAGCACGGTGTGCCCATAAGCGGTGATAACCTGCTGTAATACCCAAGCTACTTACGCCAAGTAATACAAACATGCTGATCCAAGCGGCAAGGCTAAAATCATGGTGATACGCATATAACGGAATCGCGATCACTGCAACAATAGGTAAGAAAACCAGTGCAAAGATGGCAATCCAGTTGATTGGGGCTTTGGGTAAGGGAGCATTCATCTCCAACAGCACTCCTAGAACCTTGGGAGGTATAAATGGACGCTTAATCCTTTATAACGCTATGACCGATCTGTAGATTCAAATCATAGTATTAAGTTTTATAGGGATTAATTTTTTCGCATATTAGCATGAGCTTATTCACGATCACAGCATTATTGTACAGTTGTATTGTACTGGGTGGTAACAGAATATAATGGCTTCTGCGAGATTTTACGGAGATATTGTATTTGGCAGCCAAACAAGCACAATAAATCAATTATTTATCCATCAAAATATTTGAGGTTGTACCGCTCACAAGTGTTGCATCATCAGTTTAGGATAATCGGTAATTAAACCCTGAACACCCAAATCTTTAAGCTGTTTGGCACGTTCAATTTGGTTGACTGTCCAAACACTGATATTCAGTTGGGCTTGTTGTGTGGCCTGAATGAGTGCATTGGTTGCGAGTTCATTCATCCAACCAATTTGGCAACAGCCTAATGCTAAAGCCTGGTCAATGGCTTGATATTGCAAATTATCTTCAACCAATAAACCACGTTTAAAGCGTGATTTTTGTTGTTGCAAGGCCCAATGAATTTTTGTATCAAAACTGGTGATGATAGCGTTATGTTCAAAACCCTGTAAATGTTGCTCTAAACTTTGGATAATTTTTTCAGCATCGGCATGCGAGTTGACCGCTTTGACTTCAACTTCAATATGATCAAAATTTTGAATAATGGTCATGGTTTGATTGAGTAGGGGGGTGGTTTCGACTTTATTCCAGTCCGACCACATCACTGCATGGTTATAATGGTTTAAATCTTCCAGACTACATTCATACAACGCTTTGTCTTGTCCTGTGGTGCGGATGAATTGATCATCATGCATAACCACCAAGGCATTGTCTTTGAGTTGACGCACATCAAACTCAACCGCACGAATGCCAATATTTTGAATGTATTCAAAACCACCAAGCGTGTTTTCAGGCGCTTCGCCACGCGCACCACGATGACCAATTATGCGCATAATGTGCCCATGAATTGAAAGTTTGCTTTCATTTTGCAAGTACGACGTGACAAAGAGATGACATCTCTTATTTTGGTCGGATGATGTGAAATTTCAAGCAGCATCCGACGTGATTTTTTAGATGCAAAATCAGGGCTTTATTTTAGTTTCCGATTCTAGAGTGTGATGTCAGTTACCAATACTGTCGTTGATGTTCTTTTGCCATAACACTTCGCTGCCTCCTTCGGCACGTTGCAAGCTGCGAGATGCCACAAATAGCCAGTCAGACAGTCGGTTCAGTAATTGCAAAGATGGTGCCTGAATATTTTGATCACGGTTGTGTACGGTCATTAAACTACGTTCTGCACGACGACATACGGCACGGGCTTGATGTGCATAACTGCATGCCAATGTACCTGCAGGCAGAATAAATTCTTTGAGCATTGGCAGGCTTTCATTCATGCGGTCAATGTCTTGTTCTAGGAACTCAATCGCAAGTGGTTGTACGAGATGGTAATTGGGGATACAGACTTCACCGCCTAAATCGAATAGCCAGTGCTGAATCAGGCTAAGCGATTTGTCCCAAGTGTTTTTGTCTTGAATGTTGCTATGTGTAATTTGTGAGCGCAATACGCCTATGCAGGCATTGAGTTCATCGACATCGCCCAGTGCATGAATGCGTAAGTCGTCTTTGGCGACACGTGAGCCATCGCCCAGTCCTGTTGTGCCTGAATCGCCTGTGCGGGTATAAATTTTGCTTAAACGGTGGCCCATAACTTTTCCTTAGGTAGAAATGAAAAAAAGGATAATGCCGGTCAAAACATTATCCATAAACTGCGCTGTTTTATATATTTTTTTGAAGCTGAGAATTAATAACGGAAAGTGACTCCAGCAGAGGCAAAACGACCGCCATTAATGTACCAATCTTCTGGTGAGTTGTCCCAAGAGCTTGCAGCTTTATAGACTTCTCGATATTGCACATCGCCAATGTTCTGAATATTAGTAAAGATTTTAACCGTTGGGTTAATATTCCAATAAGCATTGAAATCGACGGTTGCATAACCTGGAACTTTTACACTATTTGCGCTATTGCTAGCATTGGCATGTGAACGAGCTATTACCGAAGTACTAAGTCCATAGACAGCATTTTCTAGTCCTGCAGTGAAGGTAAGCGTCTGTTTTGGACGATAGGCAATTTCTAAACCTGTTGCTTTATTTTCACTTTCAACATAAGCATATTCTGTCGCGAGGAATAAATCGTCTTGTTTCCATTTAAGACCTGCCTCACCGCCTGTAAAATTGGCTTCCCCAACATTTTGATTCATGCTGTCGCTATAGACGATTAAGTTATCCACATTGGTGCGATAAACAGAAAAACTAGTTGCTAGATTATCCGTAATAGCATAATCAAAACCGAGTTCATAAGAGATGCTTTCTTCAGGTTCTAAATTCTCATTACCGCCCCATTGAGAATAGAGTTCATTCAGGGTTGGAGCACGGAATGCACTGCCAATATTGGCATAAACGCTTGCATTAGGCAGGAAATGATAGCGAATAGCACCTTGACCTACTGTGTGGCTTCCAAAAAGCTCATGGTCTTCTACACGCAGACCAACTTGGGTGTCAAACAGTTCATTTTTAAATTGGTGTTGTAGATAATAACCTGTGCTATTAACGCTTTGATCTTGGTTTTTGATCGAACTTGTTTTGTAGTTGGCGTCATTATAAGTTGCACCAACTAAAATGTTTTGATTTGGTGTGAATTTCCATTTTAGGTTTAAATCACTTTGGTTGTTTTCAGTGTTGTACTGTGTGAAATATGATGGAACATCTTGCTTGTCTTGAACGTTTGCAAAATGAGCGCCTAAAATTAAATTTTGCAGAATATTGTAATCAACTTTTGCATTAATGACACGATTTACAAAATTACGAGGAGCTGTGTTGGTAATGTAATCATTACTGAAAATACTGGTTCCTTTATTTTCACTAATCGAAGCAGAGGCATCAATCTGATTTTCCTGGAAATAGCCTATTTTAGCATTGTAGCCTTTTTGATCGTAGCTGGCATTGTCGCTTTTATCTTGGCTTTCAAAAATGCGAGTTCCATCACTTTCTAAGCGTTGCCCACCTACTTGAGCGTAGAATCCTTGATCTGTGACTAAATCTGCTTTTAGAATGGTTTTATAAGTATTGTTTTCACCATAGATGCCAGTTAATTCTGCACCAGACTTCACAGGTTTTTTTGAAATAAGTTGAACTACACCACCAATTGCATCACTACCATATTGAACGGAAGCTGGGCCTTTCAAAATTTCAATTTGTTGAACATCCGAAGTATCTAAATATGCAGGATAAAGTGGACCAAGCTCATTTTGGCTATTTAAGCGAGCACCATCTTTTAATACTAGGGTATGTACGGCTTTAGTTCCACGTAGTCCAATTTCTGAAATTTGCCCCATCCCCCCGCTTTGTTTCACATAAACAGAAGGGTCTTGTTGGATTAAGTCAGATAAATTGAGAGCAGGATTCTTTTTTATCGCATTTTGATCAATCACAGAAATCCGCGCAGGCACATTGCCAATTTTTTCTTCAGAACGTGTCGCGGTAACGACCAAAGTGTCTAAAGATGCATTTACAACATTAGAACTGTCTTGTGCAGATACAGACGTAGAGAAACCCATCGCAAGCGCGATTGCGCCCACTAAAGCAGTAGGCTGAAAAAGAGTAGACATGACTTTGCTCCATACATTCACCCCACGTGAATGATTGAGTTAAGGGCACAACAAGCAGGTCTCCGGACTACAATGTGCCAAGCATCTTCTAATTTATGATTGCTTTGCTGTATATCCACCTTCCCATATTGTTCATACAGTGGTGTAAATCATAAGATTTAAATCGATATACGTTTCATGGTTACCGTTGCGGGGGCAGTGTTGGACTTTCACCAACTTCCCTAAAGCTCAAAGCTAGAACTCGTTGCATTTGCGCGAAGTATAAAGTCTGTATGCCATTTAAACAACGGAAATGTAGAATAATCCGCCTGAACTTCACTCAACCTCTGAAAATTGCATTACAATGTTTCGCCCTAATATATGATTTTGTTTGTAAGAACAGATAATTTAAAAGTCACATACAGCAAGATCAGCAAAATGAAGATTGAAAATCAGGATTAGAGTGCAAAACGATGCGTACCCGTACCAAAATTTGCGGAATCACGCGAATTCAAGATATAAACAGTGTGGTACATGCGGGTGCAGATGCAATAGGCTTGGTGTTTTATCCTCCAAGTCCGCGCCATGTGAACATTGAACAAGCACAATGCTTGCTGCAAAACATTCCCGCTTATGTGCAAGTGGTCGGTTTATTTGTCAATGCAACGGCAGAAGAAATTGCCGCTGTACTCAAACAAGTACCTTTAGATATTCTGCAGTTTCATGGCGATGAAACACCGTTGCAATGTCTGCAAATAGCAGAGCAAGTTGGACGTCGATGGTACAAAGCCATTCAGGTCAAACCCGATTTAAATGTGTTGGATGCAATAAAAAGCTATCAACAAGCAGGTGCAAGCGCAGTATTATTAGACGCGTGGCATCCTGAGTTGAAAGGTGGTACAGGACACAGTTTTGACTGGTCAAAATTCCCCAAACTCGATATTCCTTTAATTTTGGCGGGTGGTTTAAACCCTGAAAATATTGAAGATGCAATTCAGACGACTCAAGCCTATGCTGTTGATGTCAGTGGCGGAGTTGAGTCTGCAAAAGGTATTAAAGACCAACAACTCATAGAAAACTTCATGCAAGGAGTCCAACGTGGATCAGCAAAGTACAAATCACAATAACTCAGTGATTGACTATACCCAATTCCCAGATGCAAAAGGGCATTTTGGGATCCATGGCGGACGTTTTGTGTCAGAAACGCTGATGGCGGCTTTACAAGATTTAGAAAAATTGTATTTCCGCATGAAAGATGATCCGCAGTTTTTGGCAGAATTCGACCGCGATCTCGCCTACTATGTAGGTCGTCCTAGTCCTTTGTATTATGCTGAGCGATGGTCAAAAGAGTTGGGTGGTGCGCAAATTCACTTAAAACGTGAAGATTTGAACCATACTGGCTCACATAAAGTGAATAACACCATTGGTCAGGCATTATTGGCAAAACTGTCTGGTAAAAAACGCATTATTGCCGAAACAGGTGCAGGTCAGCACGGTGTAGCAACCGCGACCATTGCCGCTCGTTTAGGCTTAGAATGTGTGGTGTTCATGGGTGCAGAAGACGTCAAACGTCAGGCCATGAACGTGTACCGCATGCGCTTACTCGGGGCAACGGTTGTGCCTGTAGAAAGTGGCTCTAAAACCTTAAAAGATGCCATGAACGAAGCTATGCGTGACTGGGTGACCAATGTCGATTCAACGTATTATGTGATTGGTACTGTGGCAGGCCCACATCCGTATCCGCAATTGGTACGTGATTTCCAATCTATTATTGGTCGTGAAGCACGTCGTCAAATTCAGGAGCAGGCAGGTCGTTTACCTGACGCACTTGTGGCGTGTGTTGGTGGTGGTTCCAATGCGATGGGCTTGTTCTATCCATTCTTGAATGATGCCGAAGTAAAAATGTACGGTGTTGAAGCTGCGGGCTTGGGCATTGAAACAGGCAAGCACTCTGCGCCATTGAATGCAGGACACGTGGGCGTATTACACGGCAACCGTACTTATTTAATGTCTGATGCACAAGGTCAGATCATCGAAACTCACTCTATTTCTGCAGGTCTGGATTATCCGGGTGTAGGGCCAGAACATAGCTTCCTGAAAGATATGCACCGTGTCGATTACGTGCCAATCAATGACCAAGAAGCATTGCAAGGTTTCCGTGATTTAACCCGTATTGAAGGGATTATTCCTGCTTTAGAAAGCTCACATGCGATGGCTTATGTGAGTAAGCTTGCGCCAACGATGGATAAAGATCAAATCATTATTGCGACTGTTTCAGGTCGTGGTGATAAGGATCTAATGACTGTTGCCCGCATTGATGGTGTGGAAATGGTGGATATGTAAATTTCAAGCTGCTTGAAATAAAGCATGCTGTATTTCAATTCAATCGTGCTGAAGCAATTCGGCACGATTTTTTATTTGGAGAATTAAAAAATTCTCGCTACTTTAAATGATCAAGCTTAAAAATCATCAACCCTTAAAGCGATCAAGCTTAGGATATTTGCGTAGGAGTTGGATATGCCCAGTTTATTTATCGTCATGTTAGGTGGGCGTCATGCGCGAGCCAATACTGAAGTGCATGATGTGGTACTCGCGGTAGGAGACTCTTTAGAAGAGACCTATCCTCAACTCAAGCAGGCTTGGTTTGCAGAACTGAAAGGTTTGCATATTGATGCATGGGCGCAAATTAACGGTGTTGAGTTTGAAGGCAAATCCTACTATTTGAAATTTACCGATGCGCAGCCGAATCAGGCAGAAAACCGACTGTATTTGATTAATTTAGGTGGATATGACCCACGTGAATTTGGTGAGTTGCATCGTTATGTACTGGTAGTGGCGCAAAACCCAATGGTGGCAAAACAGCGTGGTAAAGCCTATTTCGCTCAGCATTGGCAAAAACAGCATACCGATCGGGTATTAGAAGTGGATGATTGTATTGCAATAGATCAGGTGCATGGTCGCTATGTGCAATTGGTTGAAGGATCATTCTCAGGCAATCGTTGGGAAAATACCTATCTGACTTTGAATGCTGATGCTTAAAAGCATTTAGAATATTGAGGCAGGAATAGATAAAATTATATTTTGTGTATTTAGTGAACGCTCAAACCTTAAAATAGTAAAACAATCTATGTTTTTATAGTTTTTGAACAAAATCATAAGTTGCGGGTTTTTTGTACATGCATTTGTAGGCATAATACGACCAAAGATGAATTGTTTTTAGACAATAGGGAATGTCTTCAATGGATTTAATTCAGGCGAATGGACAACCGCATTATGGACGTTTTAGTGAACTTCCCAAAAAAATTGATTATCAGGCTTACCAATATAAATCACCGTATGGTGAGGTACTATCAGGTTGGCGTAAACGCTTAAAATATAAAAAGTTTAAATTTTGTAGTATTCAACACCAACACTATACCATTGGGCTTGCGATTGCCGATATTGCTTGGGCAGGGCACGGTTTTGTCTATATTTATAATCACATGACGGGCGAAGTGCAGGAATGGAATGCGATTAATTTTTTATCGCGTAATACGGTTTTAGATGAGCAACCGTTATTTAATCAAAGTTTTTTTGAAAAATCGCCATTTCAAATTGAAATTCAACATGCCAATGGTGTGCGTTATATCCGCGTGACCAAATATGGTGAAATTAAACTCAGTGCGCGGATATTTTGTGCAGGCACAGACCCGCTAAGTATGTGTAGCCCAACAGGTATTAATGGTTGGACTTACACCCAAAAACTGACCACACTCGGCTGTGAAGGCTATTTTGTTAATAAAACAGGACAAACCATTCAATTCCATGAACGCACCTTTGCCTCTTTAGATGACACCTGCGGGTTTTTACGTCCTGAAACAGCATGGTTTTGGTTGTCGTGTAACTTCTGGGATACCGAAAACCGACGTGTAGGCTTGAATTTGGCTTCTGGTGTGAATGAAAGTTTTGGCAACGAAAACTGTTTGTGGATTAATGGCGTGCTGTATCCATTAACAGATGTGTTGTTCCAACCTGAAGATGACTGTTCGTGGAGTATTCGTTCACTGGATCATCGTTTGAATTTAACTGTCAGCACAGGTTGGCGCCGTTATGAAAATCTGAATTTACGTCTGGTCGGCAGTCAATTTAGTCAATGGCAAGCCAAAATTAGCGGTACTATTCAACAAGACGATACCGAAATTATTTTGTTAAACGAATACGGCTTGCTTGAACAGCATTATGCCAAGTGGTAGGGCAGATTTTTAATCACGATTGTAGTCACCGCTTGCAGATCAATCCTATAATTTTATCTATCACTCGCTTGAATCGCCATTGAGTTTTTACATAAACGGCAAAAAAAGGCGCATTATGCAATTTCACTATGCGTTCAGAATTGGCATGATATTGCGAAATATATCAAGATGAGTTTCACATGGCACAAGGTCTTTTGGCGGGTAAGCGTTTTTTAATTGCTGGTATTGCAAGTAAATTATCTATCGCATTTGGTATTGCAGAAGCATTGCATCGTGAAGGTGCAGAATTAGCATTTACTTATCCGAATGAAAAACTCAAAAAACGTGTTGATGACTTCGCTGCACAATTTGGCTCAAGCATTGTATTGCCTTGCGATGTAGGCGTAGATGCAGAAATTGAGCAAGCTTTTGCTGACTTGGCAAAGCACTGGGATGGTTTGGATGGTTTGGTTCACTCGATTGGTTTTGCGCCTGCGCATACTTTAGATGGTGACTTTACCGATGTTACAGATCGTGATGGTTTCAAAGTTGCGCATGACATTAGTGCTTATAGCTTTATTGCGATGGCACGTGCTGCAAAACCATTATTACAAGCACGCCAAGGTTGCTTATTGACTTTGACTTATCAAGGTTCTGAGCGTGTGATGCCAAACTACAACGTCATGGGTATGGCGAAAGCATCTTTAGAAGCAGGTGTACGCTACTTGGCTTCAAGCTTGGGTGCTGACGGTATTCGCGTGAATGCAATTTCTGCAGGCCCAATTCGTACGCTTGCCGCATCAGGCATTAAATCATTCCGTAAAATGTTAGACCTCAATGAAAAAGTTGCACCTTTAAAACGCAACGTGACCATTGAAGATGTTGGTAATGCGGCATTATTCCTTTGCTCACCATGGGCGAATGGTATTACTGGTGAAATTCTGTATGTCGATGCAGGTTTTAACACGGTTGGTATGAGCGCAGAATTAATGCCAGATGCTGAATAAGCATTGCATCAAGCAGATAAAACCGAAGTTTAGGCTTCGGTTTTTTTATCGCTGCATTTTAAGTAAGAGGTATTTTGCAGATTGCTGTAATTTTATTTTCTTCTTTGACGCATCTGCTGCTATAAATAGATGGGTTGACAATATTTCAAAATAAAACTGGGTTTTAGGTCTTAAAAATGAATGCGGAACAATTGCAAAAAACGTTACATGCCAGTCAATATGCAGAACAAGTCTTGGCAAATCACGAAAGCCTGTTACAGCAGGATTATGCAATTGACCAATTTCTAAAACCGCTGAGCGCAGACTATATTCATCAATTGGTGATTTCGACTTTACAAGACATTCAAGATGAAACCTTGTGGATGAAAACCCTGCGAATTTTACGCGCGCGTTTAATGTTCCGCTGGATTTGGCAAGATGCCAACCAACTCACCGATGTGGTGACGTTGACGCAGGAACTTTCAGACTTTGCTGATATTTGTGTGCAAGTAGCCAAAGATTTTGCTCGGATTCCGTTGGTCGCCAAGCATGGCGAACCGATGGGGTATAACAGTAAAGTCCAAGACCTGATTGTGGTCGCCATGGGCAAACATGGCGCGCAGGAACTGAATTTATCCAGCGACATCGACCTGATTTTTGCCTTTGATGAACAAGGCGAAACCAATGGACGCAAGTGTATTGAAGTGCAGCAATTCTGCATTTTATGGGGACAAAAACTGATCTATCTATTAGATCATATCACCGCCGATGGTTTTGTTTTTCGTGTCGATATGCGTTTACGCCCGTGGGGCGATGGTTCTGCTTTGGCGATTAGCCATGTCGCACTGGAAAAATATTTAAGCCAGCATGGACGCGAATGGGAACGCTATGCTTGGATTAAGGCACGTATTATCACAGGTGGACAAGAAGGTTATGAACTGCTGGAAATGACCCGACCTTTCGTATTCCGCAAATATGTCGATTACACCGCCTTTGAAGCCATGCGCGAAATGAAAGCCATGATTGAGCGCGAAGTGCAGCGTCGTAATATTGAAGACAATATTAAATTGGGCGCGGGCGGTATTCGTGAAGTTGAATTTATTGTGCAGGTTTTTCAGCTGATTTACGGTGGTTCAAAACTAGAATTACAAGACCGCCAGTGTTTGGTGAGTTTGCGCCATTTGGGCGAAGCTGAATTGCTAGAGCCACAAGCCGTACTGGATTTGGAAGATGCCTATTTATTCCTACGTCGAGTAGAACATGCCATTCAAGCCTTGAATGATCAGCAAAGCCAAGCTTTACCGACTGAACCTGAGTTACGCGCACGCATTAGCGATACTTTGGGCTTTGCCGATTGGGACAGCTTTATGCAGACCCTAAATGAAAAGCGTGTCAAAGTCATTTATCAGTTTGAGCATTTAATTAAAGAAAATGAACCCGATTCTTTGCTGGAAAATTACAGTCAGCTAGAAAAACAGCTCGATGCGGTACTAGACGATCAAGCGAAAAATTTAGTGCATGAGTTCTGGTATGGACATGCCATTAAAAAACTCACCGCCAAAGCTTTACAGCGTTTAAAAACCTTTTGGCCACACTTGATTGAAGCAGTGTTGCAGTCAGAAAATCCACAAATGGCATTGATGCGTTTAATGCCACTGGTCGAATCTGTTCTGCGTCGTACCGTGTATTTGGTCATGCTGATTGAAAGCAAGGGGGCACTGCAACGCTTGGTAAAAATGGCCACAGTCAGCCCGTGGATTTGTGAAGAATTAACGCAATATCCTGTGTTGTTGGATGAATTTTTATCTATGGATTTTGAATTGCCAAAACGCAGTGATTTGGAAGATTCTTTACGCCAACAATTGCTGCGCATTGAACTGGATGAAGTTGAAGACCTCATGCGGGTGCTGCGTTTATTCAAAAAATCCAACGTATTGACAGTTGCGGCCAGCGATGTACTGGCAGAAAGCCACTTAATGAAAGTGTCAGATGCGTTAACTGATATTGCCGAAGTGACTGCAAATGCAGCCCTGCAACTGGCCTATCAAATGATTGTCAAAAAACATGGTTATCCGCTAGACAGTGAAGGACAGCGCTGTGGTTTGGAGCATAACGCTTTTGCCATTATTGGTTATGGCAAAGTAGGTGGCATCGAACTTGGTTACGGCTCAGATTTAGACGTGGTTTTTATTCACAACATGGATGAACAAGCCGATACTGATGGCATTAAACCGATCAGTGGCTTTGAATTTGCTATGCGGGTGGCACGTAAATTTGTATCTTTAATGACCACGCAAACTTTAGATGGTCGCGTTTATGATGTCGATACCCGTTTACGTCCTTCGGGAGATGCGGGTTTATTGGTGACCAGTTTACGGGCCTTTGAGCAATATCAACTGAAAAGTGCGTGGCTGTGGGAGCATCAGGCTTTAGTGCGTGCGCGCAGTATTGCGGGTGAGCAATGTTTACGTGACAAGTTTGAAGTGTTGCGTTGTCAGATTTTAACCCAGCCGCGAGATGAAGCTTATGTCCGCAGTGAAGTGCTGAAAATGCGTCAAAAAATGAAAGATCATTTGGGTTCATCTAAAGAGCAAAAAAAAGATGGAATTTTTCATTTAAAACAGGATGCAGGTGGTATCGTTGATATCGAATTTATGGCACAGTATGCGGTATTAGCCTGGAGTGGGTCGAATCCTGATCTCGCCCATTATTCCGACAACGTAAGAATCCTTGAAGATGCCGCAAAAACAGGTTGCTTATCCAGCGACGATGCGACAGCATTGATTCAAGCTTATCTCCGTGAACGAGCCGAAAGCCACCGCTTAGCCCTTGCAAATCAATCCATGCAAGTCAATGCTGCGGACTGGTACGATACCCGTGAGGTCGTTTGCAAGTTATGGCAAAGATTAATTGATCCGACTGCAATGTCTGCGTTGGATTAAAATGACTATTGTATAAACATTTGGAGTGTGTGCCATGAATTTGGCTGATCGTGATGGTTTTATTTGGCAAGATGGACAATTGGTTGACTGGCGTGATGCAAAAATTCACGTCTTAACGCATACCTTACACTACAGTATGGGTGTGTTTGAGGGTGTCCGCGCTTATGAAACGCCAAACGGAACTGCGATTTTCCGTCTTCAGGACCATACTAAGCGTTTGTTAAACTCTGCAAAAATCTATCAAATGAAAGTACCATTTGATCAAGCAGCTTTAGAACAGGCGCAAATTGATGTGGTACGTGAAAACAAACTTTCATCGTGCTATTTACGTCCATTAATTTGGATTGGTTCTGAAAAACTGGGTATTGCTGCAACCAATAACACCATTCATGCTGCTGTTGCGGCTTGGGGTTGGGGTGCATACTTGGGTGAAGAAGCGATGGCTAAAGGTATTCGCGTTAAAACTTCATCGTTTACGCATCATCATCCAAACGTGACCATGTGTAAAGCTAAAGCTTCTGGTAACTACACTTTGTCTATTCTTGCACACCAAGAAGTAGCGCAAGCAGGCTATGACGAAGCGATGTTGATGGATCCACAAGGTTATGTATGTCAAGGTTCTGGCGAAAACGTATTCTTAATTAAAGATGGCGTTTTACATACACCAGACATCGCAGGCGGTGCTTTAGATGGTATTACGCGTCAAACGGTGATCACCATTGCTAAAGACTTGGGATATGAGGTAGTTGAACGCCGTATTACGCGTGATGAATTCTACATTGCCGATGAAGCCTTCTTTACAGGTACAGCAGCAGAAGTTACCCCAATTCGTGAATACGATGACCGTGTAATTGGCTGTGGTTCACGTGGCCCAATTACTACTGAAATTCAAAAAACTTTCTTTGACGCAGTTCAAGGCAAGAATGACAAATATGCACATTGGTTGACTTACGTTAAATAAGTCACGCGTGTGTACCTGAGTCAACATGATTGACTCAGGTGTGATGACCCCGTTCAGGCAATAGTTTGAATGGGGTTTTATTTTGTCTGCTATTGCGTTATGAGTTAGCTAAACATCTTGCGAGGTTTATCTCTCACGTTACAGATATAGATGAATGATCAACTGTTTCTTCGTTGAGTTGGTGGTGTGCAAATTTGATCTTTTGGATAGATTCAGCCGCCCAAAACATGGCTTTTTTATAGCGAGAGGCAATCCCTGTAATTGGTGAGATTTGATGTTAAAAAACGCTCAGTCTGTTGAATGTGATAGGAGATAGTGAATTAAATACGTGAAAAGTGTAGTAAAAATTAGGCTAAAAACTGAATTTTGACCATTTTTTCAAAAATAAACCTACTTAAAATGTAACAAAAGTTAAAATAAAAACAATGTGTTGGTTTAAATGTAAATAAATATATTTTTTGGGTATCCCTAGAATTGGTATCACAAGTTTTAGGGAGTGGGCTGCTCCCTAGTTTTTTGCGATGTCATTTAAAACAGTACTTTAATCTCCTAATTAGCTGAATTCCAAGGTTTATTTAATATTGTGTGAATTAGGGCGTATAGATGGCTTTTTGTGAGAAATACCTAAAATGAAGAAGCTCGCTAAGGATTGAGTTTCAATAATTCTAACGATATCTCAAGTGAGTGAATGATTAAAAAATGGTTTTTTATAAGAGTTATGGAGAAGTGACATGTCTAAATTTATTAAAACTGCTGCTGCTTTGATTGTTTTCGGAGCTTTTTCAACGGTAACAATGGCGGGTAGTAATCATCATCCTAAACCAGACCCTAAGCCAACCCCAGTATGTAACGAAGGGCCATGTACAGGAAGTATTCCAATTCAAGTGATTGTGCCTAAGCGCTGTGAGCTGAAAGTGAAAACACCAAGTATCTCATTAAAAGATGGTGCACAAGCTTCTGGTCAATTTATGGTTGGGGCGAATGCAAACTACAACTTATTGGTCGATACCGACAACCGTGTTGGTGGAGGCAAAACAACCAAATCTGCAGCCAAATCAGGTAATCATGCAGTGGGCTTAACGGTTGAAACCAAACGTGCGGGTTCACCATCTTTGATTCAGTTAAACGATCAGCAAACCAATATTGCGCCAGGCAACAATGGCTGGAGTACTTACAATGTCTTGGTTAAAAGTGACGGTGTAGGTATTTCTAAACCAGCGGGTACCTATACCGATAAATACAACATTCGAGTGTCATTCTAATTCACTTGAACGCAATCTGAATCAGTTGGCTTTACCGACAGGGTGGAGTCAACTTTTTAGTCTAAAGACAAGCGTAATCAGACATTGTTGGGGGATGCATGAAAAAATTATTGAAATATGTGCTGGTCGCAAGTTGTTTATGTGCAGAGGCAGTTTATGCAAATTTGGTGATTTCACCGACTCAAATGTATTTGGGCGATAAAGCACGACAGCGCAGTGCAACGGTGGTCATGGAAGCCACAGATCTTACTGAACCGAAAAGCTTTGAAATGTCTGCCTACAAATGGTCGCAAAATGCACAGGGTGAAGATGTGCTAGAACCAGAACAAGACATCTTAATTAATCCTAAAAACTTTGTTTTACAACCGAATGCACAACAAGTGATACGCGTAGGTTTTAGCCGACCACTTTCTAAGGAAGAAATGGCGCAAGAAAAAACTTGGCGTATTGTTTTTAAAGAAATTGCCCCTGTGGTGGAAGAAGACGCTCTGCAATTTTTATTTACGATTTCTGTTCCTTTATTTGTGGGTAAGCAAGATGCCATTCAGGTGACTGCAACCCCGCGTTATCAAAACGACCATTTGTTTTTAGAGATAGAAAATCATGCTGCATCGCATGTGCAAATTTCTTCAATCAGCATTTTAAACCAACAAAAACAACCCATCGCAACCACACGTGAAATGAAATATTTGTTAAATCAACAAAAACACAGCTTTGATATGGGGCAAATCAAACTCAGTGATTTGAAAAATTACATACTCAAACTTGAAACAGATAAAAGTGAGCAAGCCATTGAGTTAAAAATGAAGGGCTAAATCATGCATAGAACTCGACTGTTTTTTGCGCTGCAATGTGTCCTGTGGGGGATACCATTACCCGCCAATGCTGCCAATACTGAAATGGCATTGAATAGTGTCTGGCTAAATGGCGTAGATCGTGTCATTGAAAGTCTAGTGTTGCAGCAGGATGGGCAACGCTATATGGAATGCGAGGTTTTGCAACAACTCGGTTTACAGCAAGACCGTTTACAAAAACACAGCGCACAAACTCAGTTCTGTTCTGTAACCACCAATGAAATTCAGTCTGAGCAAGATTTTGCGCTGCAAGCGATTAAATTAACTGTACCTGCCAGCTATTTTATAGATGCACAATTGAGCCAAACCCATGCGATTCCGTCTAAAGCAGAGTTGGGCGGTTTTTTAAATTATGATGTGCTGTATGCACGTTATGATAATTACAATGAATTAAATGGCTTGGCGGAGCTTGGTATTTTTAAAGATTACTGGATTTTTAAAAATGGCATGATGTATCGCAAAGAGGCAGAATAGGATCAAGATAAGCTGCTGCGTTTGAATACCAGTTTTGAAATTGAATTTCCATCACGTTATCAGCGTTTAACTTTGGGTGATAACACCAGCGTTTACAATCCTTTATTAGATACATTCAGATTTGGTGGTGTGTCTTTTGGTTCAAATTTTAGCAGTTATCCAGACTTTATTTATTGGAATGTACCCACTTTAAGAGGCAGTGCTGTACTGCCATCCACCGTCGATTTATACATTAATGGCATCAATCTATATCAGCAACAAGTGACGCCTGGGCACTATACCTTAAATACGGGTGCAAATATTCAGCAGTCGGGCGAGGCGCAAGTGGTCGTGGAAGATGTATTGGGAAATCGTACCGTGCAATCTTTTCCAGTTTATGTCACCACGCAACTACTCAAACCAGGACTGAACGAATACAACTTTTCTGCAGGAAAGCTGCGTTATGACTACGACTACGTGTCGGATGATTATCGGGAGTTTTTTGGCAACCTTTATTTCAGACGTGGAATTACAGACAGCACGACTTTAGGAACCAATTTAAGTTATAGCAAAGATATGCAGAATGTCGGGTTGCTATGGACGCAATCTCTCAGCAAATATGCCTTGTTAGATACGCATGCTGCGTCTAGCCACAGTGATTGGGGCGATGGTTATACCTTTGGCGCTTCGTTAAGCCGTAATGGAAGTCGGCTTGCACTTGGTGCAAGTCATAAATACTACAGTCCTGAATATCGTGGTTTGGGTTATAGCGATATGACACAAACAGTGGAATACGACAACTTAGCTTATGTCAGTATTTTCAATATTCCTTTAATCAATACCTTAAATGTGAACTATCTAGAGCGCCGTTACCATCCCAATGCAAATAATAGCTTTGCAGATAGCCAAATGCTTACAGTTGGTTTTTCTCGTATGTTTGGGCGTCAAACTTCACTGTCGTTTTCTTATGATAAAGATTTGAAAGTGCAGGATAGTGACGGGGCATATTTAACACTGAATTATCAATTTGACCAACGCCGCAGTGCGCAGCTTTCGCATAATTTTGATGAGCAAACCCAGTTGCGTTATGCACAAAGCAGTCTGACGCAAAATGGTGTGGATTACACCCTTGCTGTGCGTCACCAACAAGCAGAAGGGAACATTGGGGTAAATGCTTATACCGCCCTGAAAATGCCGATGGGCAATTTATATTTAAGCCACGATGAAAGTGAGAGCTTTAGCTACAGTCAAGCCAATTATCAGGGTGCAGTAGTGTGGTTAGACCGTAAATGGGCCATGACCAAATACGTAGACAATGCTTTTGCTTTGGTGAATGTTGGTGATATTCCAAATGTGGAAGTACAACGTGCCTTAACACCTGTTGGTAAAACCAATCAACACGGCTATGCGTTTGTGCATGACATTGTGCCTTACGTCAATTACGACGTGTCTTTTGATCAAGACCAGTTAGATATGTATGACAGCTTTGAATATTCAAGCCAAAAAGTGATTGGCATGAATCAACGCGGCTATAAAGTGAATTTCCCTGTTCAGCGTACAGGATTGATCATATTGCGTTTACTCACGCCCGATCAGCAAACATTTGTGCAGGGCAGTGAAGTGTATTTAAGTGATGATACAACTGAATTTGTACCTGTGGGCAGCGATGGAAAAGTACATTTATATGGTGTGAAAGCAGGCAGTTATACGCTGAAAGTTAAAACCAAAGGTGGAAAAATTTGCCATAGTTCGCTTGAAGTCCCTCAACTTAAAGCAGGCACTGTTCCACAAACAAGACAGTTAGACTTGATTTGTCAGTAAGTATATCAGCAGGATGATTGAGGATGAGAACATGAAAAGATTAGGGATGGTAAAAAAATTAAGTCTAGTGCTGTGTGGATGCTGGATTTGTTTTCCTGCACAGGCTTGCACCATTGGTTCGGTCAGTGAATCTTTATTGCAAATGAGCTCACAATACCGTAGCCAGACCGCAACCAGTTTTAATGTGCGCTGTGATCGAGGTTATAGCATTCAGTTCAGTAGTCGTAATTTACGTGACAAACATGGCAGCAGTTTTGTGAATAATGGCACACACCGTTTACGCACCAGTATGAGTATTATGGGAGCAAAAACAAATCTGTGGAACACGCCTATCGCAGGGCATGTTTCTACGACAGGACATAAATACAGTGTCGCGGTACGCTTGGATGAACAACCGAGTTTGACAACGCCAGCAGGTCGTTATACCGATGAGTTGTATATTAATTTACTTTTTTAGCGGGCTTAGATGTGCGGCAGTTCCAGACAAAATGCGCCGCGGATCAGGTATTCAGCAAACAAGATATTCAGCAGGCAGGTAGACAATATCTGCTTTTTTTATCTATTTTTTGCTGAATGACAGCAAAGGATATACATAAAACTAGGTATGAGTGGTCATCTAGTTGTTTAAAAAATGACAAATGTGTCACCAAAGCATCATATTACTGCAATGCTGCTGCTCTATGCTAGCAAGCATAAAATAAGAATTGAGCATAAGGCGATGAGCAATGTATTGGCAAAGCAGAGCAGTAAATTAGAGCGTTACAGCGATGCATTTAAATTTCATTTCAAACAAGATCAAAAACAAAAAAGCAGCCAGCCTACCTCTGAACTCTCAGACCTCGTCCGCCCACGTTTAAAAATTGCCCTTGTAACAGAAACTTGGCCACCTGAAATTAATGGTGTGGCACGTTCACTGTTGCAGCTTTGCAAAGGATTGCAGGAACTTGGACACAAAATTTTATTGATTCGCCCTGAACAAAAACAAGCCTGCACTCAATTCCAACCGTATCAAGAATGTCTGGTAAAAGCACAAGCCATTCCTAAATATCATAATTTACAATTTGGCTGGCCGCAGTGGTCTAAACTTTCGCAGGCTTTAGATGAGTTTCAACCTGATGTGGTGCATATCGTGACTGAAGGCCCTTTAGGGCTTGCCAGTTTACATATTGCAAAATCAAAAAATATTCCAGTATCAAGTGGTTTTCACTCCGCATTTCAAGATTTTAGCCGTTTTTTCGATTTGGCATTTTTACTCAAGCCAATTCAGCACTATCTAAAATGGTTTCATAACAATACCTCGCTGACGTGTGTGCCAAGTAGCCATACTGAAAAATCATTGCGTCAGTTTGGTGTGCAAGGGCCTTTGGTGGTGGTTGGGCGTGGTGTCGATGTTGAATATTTTTCACCAGATTTTCGTTCTACCCAACTGCGAGCCAGCTGGGGTGCCAGTGAAAATACGCGGGTGATGTTGTATGTCGGGCGTCTATCACCTGAAAAAGAAGTCAATCTTATTATTGATGCCTTTCAGCGTATGCCAAAAAATACCGAACAGCCTGTGAAATTGGTGATTGTTGGAGATGGCCCAGACCGTGAGCGTTTAGAAGCCTTGAACACTCAGGGAGATATTGTTTTTACAGGTAGTTTAAGTGGCACAGCACTTGCACAAGCCTATGCCAGTGCCGATGTATTTGCTTTCGCCAGTCAGGTGGAAACCTTTGGTAATGTCGTGTTAGAAGCCATGGCCAGTGGCTTACCTGTCATTGCGTATGATTATGCTTGTGCACGTTTACATCTAAAACCGAATGAAACAGGTTGGTTGAGTCCACTCGGTCAGCCAGAAGATTTGGTCGGTCATATCCACCGACTTCCAGATCTTACAACCCTTAGACAGATGGGCGAACACGCCCGCAAAGCGACTTTAAATATTGGCTGGCAGTATCCAGTCCAACAATTTGAGCAGGCGTTATATCAGGTGGCGAAGGAGCTACACATGCCATCTTAGCTATACGCCAAAGAGGAGAGAACTGATGAAGTTTAAAAATGCAAAAATAAGAATGCTGGATCTCGACTTAAAAGGCTGTTTGTATCTTAACCATTTTTCCCACTCTCAGCGGGTGGCACAATTTTTTAAAGTTATTAGCCGTTTGGGCGATGGTGTGTTCTGGTATGTCATGCTCGCAAGTGCATGGATGATGCAGGGCATTGGTTATAGTTTACAAATTATTTATCTGTTGTTAGGCGGATCTGTCGGCACAGGTATTTATAAATATTTAAAACAAAAAACCGTCCGTCCACGTCCGTATCAGGTACACCAAGTGATCCGTTTGGGTGAACGTCCCTTAGATCATTTTAGCTTCCCATCAGGTCACACTTTGCATGCAGTCATGACCACAACGGTTTTGGGTTATATCCAGCCAGTATTGTTGATGTTGATGTTGCCCTTTACGATTTTGGTGGCCGTTTCCCGTATGATTTTAGGCTTGCACTATCCGAGTGATGTGGCAGTCGGGGCGATGATTGGCGGTTCAGTGGCGAGTGCGATTATTTTGGCTGCACCTTATGTAAATATTGTTTTATAAGCTTGGATAAAACCAAATCGAAAATTCAGTGCAGTAATGGCAGGCAGCCCATGCGAAATTTGTTAAAGTAGTCGCTGTCTTGACTAGAATAGGGAATACACATGGGTTTACGTTGGACGGACAGCATCGACATTGCCATTGAGTTATATGAGGCGCATCCCGATGTCGATCCGCAATGGATTCGTTTTACCGATTTGCACGCTTGGGTCTGTGCTTTGCCAGAGTTTGAAGATGATCCCGAAAAATCGACTGAAGGCATCTTAGAAGCCATTCAAATGGCGTGGATTGACGAAGCACGTTAATCTAGCGGTGTGAAGCAAGATTGATTTGCCGATCAAGGTCCTGCACAATGCGCTTCATATCGAAAAAAGCAATTTTTTTACACATCAAAAGCAGAAAATAGCCCATTATTCGGTATAATGCGGCAAAATTTTCGCGTCAACATTGACTTAAGGAGCCAATCATGGCTATTGAACGTACTTTATCTATCGTAAAACCAGATGCTGTTGCTAAAAACCACATCGGTGACATCTTTGCTCGTTTCGAAAAAGCTGGTCTTAAAATCGTTGCGACTAAAATGAAACATCTTTCTCAAGCTGAAGCTGAAGGCTTCTACGCTGAGCACAAAGAACGTGGTTTCTTTGGTGACCTAGTTGCGTTCATGACTTCTGGTCCAGTCGTTGTTTCAGTTCTTGAAGGTGAAAACGCAGTTCTTGCTCACCGTGAAATTTTAGGTGCAACAAACCCTAAAGAAGCTGCACCTGGTACAATCCGTGCAGATTTCGCTGTAAGCATCGATGAAAACGCTGCTCACGGTTCAGACTCAGTTGCATCTGCAGAGCGTGAAGTAAACTACTTCTTTGCTCAAACTGAAGTTTGCCCACGTACTCGTTAATACGCAGTATTCAAACCAGATAAGTGTTATTATGCTTATCTGGTTTTTTATTCTCCGATTTTTATTTTCTGAATAAACCTTTGCTCACCTCTTGAGCTTCTCCTTTCATCTTTAGACATGGTTTAGGTATACACACATGAGTACAGAAGTCCTCGCTGCATCTGCAACAGATGTTCAGCAAGCATCTGCGTCCGCTCCTGCACAGTCTGCGACTGCAGAGAAAGTGAATCTCCTTGGCATGTCACGTCCACAAATGGAAAAATTCTTTGAAGATTTAGGCGAGAAGAAATTCCGTGCAGGGCAGGTGATGAAATGGATTCACCAGTTTTTTGTTACAGATTTTGCTGAAATGACCAATATTTCAGGCAAGTTACGTGAAAAACTGGAAAAGATTTGTGAAATTAAAGCGCCTGAAGTGGTGCATAAAAATTATTCTAAAGACGGTACTCGTAAGTGGGTATTCCGTGTCGGTGATGGTGAAGGCTCATTGGTCGAAACCGTTCTGATTCCTGCCGAAGACAAAACTGGCTCACGTAAAACCCTGTGTATTTCATCGCAAGTAGGTTGTGCACTGGACTGTTCATTTTGTTCTACGGGTAAACAAGGTTTTCAGCGTGACCTAACCCAAGCCGAAATTATTGGTCAGTTGTGGATGGCAAACTATTCCTATATGGAAGATGTGCCTGTGATTGAACGTGAGCGTTCTGTGACCAACGTGGTGATGATGGGTATGGGCGAACCGTTGTTGAATTACGATGCCGTCTTGAACGCCATGCGCATTATGCTAGATGACTTTGCTTATGGTATGTCTAAGCGTCGTGTGACTTTATCGACTTCAGGTGTTGTACCTAAAATTGACCAATTGGCACAAGATATTGATGTGGCTTTGGCAATTTCTTTGCACGCCACCAATAACGAACTGCGTGATGAACTTGTTCCAATCAATAAAAAATATCCATTGGAACAATTAATCGCAGCTTGTCAGCGTTATATTGGCAAAGGTGGCAACGAAAGTGCGCGTAAACACGTGACCATTGAATATGTCATGTTAGATGGTGTAAATGACCATCCTGAACATGCGCAGCAAATGATTAAGCTACTCAAGAACCTGCCAAGCAAGATTAATTTGATTCCATTTAACCCATTTCCGCACGCGCCGTATGGACGTTCAAGCCGAAATCGAATTATTTCTTTCCAAAAAACTTTGTCTGATGCAGGTTTTGTGTGTACGATTCGTCAGACACGTGGTGATGATATTGATGCTGCCTGTGGGCAATTGGTCGGACAAGTGGCAGACCGAACCCGTCGTGCAGAGCAGTGGAAAAAGAAAGTTGCAGCGCAAAATGAAATTATACGCTCGCAAGGATAATGACTTGTATAGATAACTAACTTGCATCGAACGAAGACGCAAAGGGGATGTCCATTGAATAAGCCTGTATTTAAAATCGCACAAATTACAACTGTTTGTATTTCGGCAATTTTTGCTGCAGCTTGTCAAACCACAGCTCCAACCTTAGGGCAAAAAGACCCTGAAAAAGCGGTGCAAGTACGTACGCAGTTGGCAGCAGAATACTTAAAAAATGGCGATTTAGACTCAGCCAAACGCGCACTTGATCAAGCTTTGGAAAGCGATTCACGTGATTCCACCGCTAATATGATGATGGGCGTGTTGCTGCAACAAGAAGGCAGCAAGCTGAATTTAGAAAAAGCCGATGCGTATTTTAAGCGTGCCATTGCCGCTGACCCAAAAAATGCACAAGCGCGTAACAACTATGGTACGTATTTATATCAAGTAGAACGCTATAATGATGCGATTGAGCAGCTCAGTATTGCAGGTGCAACACTGGGTTATGATCAACGCTTTAGAGCATTGGAAAATGTAGGTCGTATTTACTTGAAATTAGGCGATATAGAGAATGCCGAAAAGTCATTCAAACAAGCCTTGCAAGCCAATCGCGATTCTTATGTTTCAATGTTAGAGTTGTCGGAAATTTTATATTTAAGACAACAATTTGCACCCGCGCGACAATTGTATGAACAATTTGTACGTGCTGTGGGGCAAAAAAATCAGGGTGCGCGTGCCTTATGGATTGGGATTCGTTTAGCACGTGCCAATGGCGATCAATTGGGAACTCAGGTTTTAGTGAACCAGCTGCGTGCATTATTTCCCAATAGCCAAGAATACCAACGTTATTTGCAATTACAGTACAGTACTGAGGCCGTATGGAAGTAAATCCTAATTCACCGCAACCCACACAGGGGACAACGCCTGTACCCCATGCATTAGGAAATGTTCAACGTCCAGGTGAGTACCTTCGTCAAATTCGCGTCAATCAAAAACGCGAACTGGATGATGTTTCAAAAGATTTGAAAATTCCATTAAAAACGCTGATGGCGCTAGAGCAAGACGAATATACCGCTTTGCCTGAAGCGACCTTTATTAAAGGTTATTATCGTACCTATGCCAAATATTTACAGGTCGATGCTTCAGCCATTATTCAGCGTTTTGATGAAATTTATGCCAACGATACAGGGTTGTTGCCAAATCACGCCTTGAACAATTCACCCATCAAAATTATGGGAAAACTGCCAGGCTCTAACCGCGATCGCAATAAAAAGTGGCTCACACGTATCGCTGTGATTGTGGCGGTATTGCTGTTGTTGTGGGCATTGGTCGCGCTAATTCAAAACTGGATGTCGTCTGGTCAAGAGGGTGCAGAACCTGAAATTGCAGTACTGCAATCCGATGTGCAAATCATTTCTGACAATGCGACAGGCAGCACACCTGCACTTGCTTCGGGCGATCAGCTGAATTTGCAATTTGCTCGTCCAACTTCAGTGCATATTGTTGACTCTGCTGGCAATGTTTTAGCGACAGGACGTCAAGCCTCTACTTTAAATTTACAAGGCGAAGCCCCATTTCAAATTCGCTTAGATGATGCGACTGCTGTGTCATTAAGTTTGAACAATGAGTCGATTTCATTATCGCCATATACTGTGAACGGAAAAGCAGAATTCCGTTTATCTCGATAATGCAGCAAGGTAGAGCGATATCATGATTGTAAATCCAATTCAACGCCGTCCGACCCGTAAAATCCGTGTGGGTTCTGTCTATGTGGGTGGTGATGCGCCCATCAGCATCCAAAGTATGACCAATACAGAAACCTGTGATGTTGCTGCAACTGTGGCGCAAATTCAGCGTTGTGTAGATGCGGGCGTAGACATCATGCGTGTTTCTGTACCAACCATGGAAGCCGCAGCTGCATTTGGTGAAATTCGTAAGCAAGTATCTGTGCCGTTGGTGGCAGACATTCACTTTGACTATAAAATTGCATTGGCAGTTGCCGATGCAGGTGCAGACTGTTTGCGGATTAACCCAGGTAATATTGGTTCGGAAGCCAAGATTCGTGAAGTGGTGGCTGCTGCCAAACATCATGATATTTCTATGCGAATTGGTGTGAATGCAGGATCGCTAGAAAAAGATATTCAGAAAAAATATGGCGAGCCGACAGGCGCAGCATTGCTAGAATCTGCCATGCGTCATATTGATATTTTAGACCGTCTAGATTTTCAGGAATTTAAAGTTTCAGTCAAAGCATCGAATGTGTTTTTAACCATGGATGCTTACCGTTTGTTATCACAACAAATTGATAATCCATTACATTTGGGCGTAACTGAAGCAGGTATTTACCGTACAGGTACCGTAAAATCTGCAATTGCTTTGGGCGGTCTGCTCATGGAAGGCATTGGCGATACCATGCGTATTTCACTTGCGGCAGAACCTGAAGATGAAGTTAAAATCGGTTTTGATATTCTAAAATCTTTAGGTTTACGCTCTAACGGGATTAACTTTATTGCCTGCCCAAGCTGTTCACGTCAGGAATTTAACGTCATTTCTGTAATGCAGGCATTGGAGGAGCGTTTGGAAGATATTCGTACTCCAATGGATGTATCGGTCATTGGTTGTAAAGTGAATGGCCCGGGCGAAGCTAAAGAAGCTGATATTGGTGTGGTGGGCGCAAGTCCGCGTTCATTGGTTTATCGTAATGGTGAAAAGAGCCATTTAATTGATACCAATCAACTCGTTGATGAAATCGAAAGCATGGTTCGTCAGCGTGTTACAGAGCTTGAACAAGCTAAATCTAAAGAGATTATTCGTACAAATTTTTCTGAGTAAGTCATGAGTTCAATTGTTGCAATTAAAGGTTTTAATGACATTCTTCCAACGCAAACACCTGCGTGGAGACGTCTAGAGCAACATTTAGCATCTTTAATGGATGCTTATGGTTATCAACAAATTCGTTTGCCAATGGTTGAGCAAACCAATTTGTTTAAGCGTTCAATTGGTGATGCGACCGATATTGTTGAAAAAGAAATGTACACATTCTTAGACAAGGGTAATCCGCCAGAGTCTTTGACTTTGCGTCCTGAAGGTACTGCGGGCTGTGTACGTGCCATGTTAGAGCACAATTTACTACGTGGCGCGACCCCGCGTGTGTGGTATATCGGCCCGATGTTCCGCTATGAAAAGCCGCAAAAAGGCCGTTACCGCCAATTTCATCAGTTTGGTGTAGAAACCTTTGGGGTTGCAACGCCAGACATGGATGCCGAACTGATTTTAATGACCGCACGGTTATGGAAGCGCATGGGCGTTGCCGATAAAGTTCGCTTAGAGTTGAATACTTTGGGTGAGTCGGATGAGCGTGCTGCGTATCGTGCTGCTTTGGTTGAGTTTTTAGAAGCTCACAAGGCCGATTTAGATGAAGATTCTCAGCGTCGTTTAAGTACTAATCCACTGCG
Organism: Acinetobacter sp. Swhac1; assembly: GCF_013390985.1. Lineage (NCBI taxonomy): Bacteria > Pseudomonadati > Pseudomonadota > Gammaproteobacteria > Moraxellales > Moraxellaceae > Acinetobacter > Acinetobacter sp. Swhac1. Next base: position 75,164 of record NZ_JACASN010000008.1, read on the forward strand.
TATTTTGGACTCTAAAGATGCTAAAACACAAAGCATCTTAGAAAATGCACCGAAATTACATGATTTTATGGGTGAAGATACCCTAAATCACTTTGCCCAGTTACAGCAATATTTAACAGATGCAGGCATTGATTTTGTAATTAATCAAAAATTGGTACGTGGTCTAGATTATTACAATAAAACCGTTTTTGAATGGACAACCACGCATTTAGGTTCGCAAGGCACAGTTTGTGCAGGCGGGCGCTATGATGGTTTGGTTGGGCAGTTGAAGGGTAAGGCAGATCAGTCCGTACCTGCCGTGGGCTTCGCCATGGGCATTGAGCGTTTATTGTTGTTGCTTGAGCAAGTCGAAGACAATACGCCTGTACGTGATTGTGAAGTATTCTTGTTGGCAGATCCAACAACTCAAGGCAAGGCGTTGGTTTTAGCTGAGCAAATTCGTGACCAATTCGAACAAGCGGGCAGCCAGATTCGCTTAAAAGTTGGTTCACAAGGCTCAATGAAAAGCCAAATGAAAAAAGCCGATCAATCAGGTGCAATCTATGCCTTGATTTTTGGTGAGCGCGAAGCGGAAGCACAGCAATTTGCAGTGAAAACCTTGGCAACTGCTGAGCAAACGACTGTTGCAGTGACCAAAATTGCGCCTTTCATCATTGAAAAATTTTCTTCACAATAAGCCAAATAACATAAGGAAAAGGGTAATCCAATGAGCGCATTGAGTGATGACGAACAACTTGATAGTTTAAAATCGTTTGCGAAAAAATATGGTTCAGCCATGATTAGCGGGATTTTAATTGCGTTGATTGCCTTTTTCGGATGGCAATATTGGCAGAAAAAAACCTTGGCAGAGCAGCAAATGAATACTGCGAAAGTGCAACAATTGATGGATGATGCACGTACAGCAGAAGGCAATCCAGATGCCTTTAGTCAATTGTCTGCCACTGCCGATAAAATTGTGAAAGAAGCCCCCGATTCTGCGCAAGCTATTCAAACCCAATTCTTAATGGCTAAACTCGCTTACGATCAGCAAGATTTTGCTGCTGCAGAAAAAGCTTTAAAGAAAGTTGAAAACTCTAAAGTGAAAGACCAAGGCTTAGTGCAATTGGTTAAGTTGCGTTTGGCTTATGCACAGTTGGCGCAAAAGAAATACGATGAAGCCATTCAAAGTTTGGCAGCGGTGACTGATCCTGCATTTAAAGCGACTGCAGATGAAGCGCGTGGCGATGTTTATGTCGCGAAAAATGACCGTGAAAATGCTAAAAAAGCGTATCAAAGTGCGTGGGATACTTTGGTGGAACGTAAGCAAGAACGTCAAATTTTACAAATAAAACTCGAAAGTGTTGGTGTTTTGGTGGATGATCCTGAAATTGAACGCCCAGTATTAGACACACAAGTGGATGAGAGCTAATGAATAGAAAGTATAAAATACCGTTTGCACTGACCGTTTTAACCCTTGCTTTGGCGGGGTGTTCCACCAATAAAATTAAAGTTGCAGAAGTTAAGCCCAATCCACTGCCAAAACTTGAGCAAGCACAAAGTCTAGTTCCTGTGTTTTCACAAAGCGTTGCATCGACTACAGCAGCCGATCCATTGCGCCTGCAATTGGATGCTGAAAACGGTGTAATTTATACTGTTGATCCTAAAGGTGAGATGGCTGCCTATCAAGGCAAGCAGCGACTTTGGCAAAAACAAGTGTCTAAGCAAGGCTTAACTGCAGGTGTCAATGCTGCTGATGGCATTGTGGTTGCAGGAAACAGTAAAGGACAATTGTTTGCTTTAGATCAGCAAACAGGTGAGCAAAAGTGGGTTGCACAGTTAACAGGTGCAATTCTTGCGCCATCGTTAATTCAGGCGGGTCGTGTGGTGACTGTAAGTAATGACGGCACGGTATATGCACACAATGCCGAAACAGGTCAGTTGGTGTGGACTTACAACTTGCCAAACGTGCAATTTAGTTTGCGTGGTATGGCTGCACCTGTGGCGCTCGATTCACGTACTGTACTGATTGCTTCTGCAAATGCCTATGTCTATGCACTGGATATTGTTACAGGCGTACCACGTATGCAGCGCCGCGTTGCCATTAGTGAAGGCCGTTCAGACATTCAACGCTTAAATGACATTGATGGTGACCCTGTGGTTGCAGGTCAATTCTTGGTGACGACAAGCTACCAAGGTCAGGTCACTGTATTGGATTTGGCTTCACAACAAGTGATTTGGAGTGAAGATGCAAGTAGTACCAAACGCCCAGAAGTCGCGGGGAATGGTGTATTTGTCAGCACTGCAGATGGCAAAATTGCAGCTTATGAAATCACATCTGGGCAAGCACTTTGGGAAAATGACAGTTTACTGAACCGTCGTTTATCTAATCCTGTATTGTTTGGAAAATATTTGGTGGTCGGTGATTTAGATGGTGTCTTACATCTCATTGATCCAAGCTCAGGGCAACTGGTTGGACGTTCAAAAACCAATGGCGAAGTCCGTTCTTTGCGTGTAATAGACAATCAACTCTATGTCGCAACGCAAAAGGGCGCATTAAGCGTTTGGCAGAACCGCTAATTTTGTTCTGACTTTTATGCTAAAATAGTTGTCCGTATTTTTACGCGGGGTAATTGAATCATCAATGCCCCGTGTTTTTATTTAATAGGGTGGTCGATGTTCTCTTTGTCGTTTGCGTGGTCGCAACGCTGAATCCAACATCCATACTCTGTTCTTTCTTCCACAGTTTCGGATGTACAGACCATTGAAACTGACTGATCTTGAATAAAGGTTAATCTATGAAACCCGTAATTGCGCTCATTGGTCGTCCGAATGTCGGAAAATCAACGCTGTTTAACCAGATTACCAAGAGCCGTGATGCACTTGTTGCCGACTTTGCAGGTCTGACACGTGACCGCAAATATGGTGATGCAAGCTATCAAAATAAATCTTTCATTGTGGTCGATACCGGCGGTATTGGCGAAAGTGAAGGTGGCATCGACTCTTATATGGCTGAACAATCTAAAACAGCCATCCACGAAGCCGATATCATCATTTTTGTGGTCGATGCACGTGCAGGCTTGTTAGCATCGGATGAGCAAATTGCGCGTGAATTGCGTACTTTGGGCAAAAAAGTATTCTTGGTGGCGAACAAAGTAGATGGCGTACATGCCGAAGCCGCTTTGGTTGAATTCTTTAAATTGGGAATGGGGGAGCCATTGCAAGTGGCTGCTAGTCATGGTCGAGGCGTTCAGCAAATGCTGGAAGACGTTTTGGCAGATGTTCCTGAAGATGAAAATCCAGATGCACATGATCAAGATACAGGTTTGCGTTTAGCCATTATTGGACGTCCAAACGTGGGTAAATCGACACTAGTTAACCGTTTATTGGGCGAAGAACGTGTGGTGGCATACGATCAGCCAGGAACGACCCGTGACTCTGTCTATATTCCGTTTGAGCGCAATGAACGTAAATACACCTTGATTGATACTGCAGGTGTGCGTCGTAAAGGTAAGGTCGATGAAATGATCGAGAAGTTCTCGATTGTGAAAACCTTGCAAGCCATGAAAGATGCACACGTGGTGGTGATTGTGGTGGATGCACGTGATGGCATTGTCGAGCAAGATTTGCACTTAATTGGTTACGCGCTTGAAGCAGGGCGTGCCATGGTGATTGCGATTAACAAATGGGACAATATGTCCGAATATGATCGCAAACAATGTAAATTAGATGTTGAGCGTCGTTTTGACTTTATTCCATGGGCAAAAATTCACCTAATTTCTGCCTTGCATGGTACAGGTGTGGGCGATTTATATCCTTCTATTCACCGTGCTTATGAATCATCGCACTTAAAAGTGTCACCTGCGAAACTGACCCAGATTTTGAATGATGCAACAGATGCACACCATCCACCTAAGGTTCAAGGTCGTGCCATCAAAATGCGTTATGCACACATGGGTGGACAGAACCCGCCAACCATCGTGATTCATGGGAATAAGGTCGATAAAACCCCTGCAGATTACCGCCGCTATTTAGAAAATGTGTTCCGTAAAGTCTATAAGCTAGAAGGCACACCTGTAAAAATTGAATTTAAAACCTCTGAAAACCCATTTGAAGGACGTAAGTCACAAGTAGATGAGCGCACAGCGGCACGTCGTCGTCGTTATGTGCAGAAGTTTAAGAAAGCCGAGAAGAAGTTTAAGCGAGGTTAAGGCTTAAACTTTGATGAGTTTGATAAAAAATCCCGAATGTGAATTCGGGATTTTTTTTGAGCGACTTAATTTAAATATGATAGATGTAGAATTAATGCCGCTTCGCTAACAAGCTATTCGACAAACGATTTAACCATTGCGGGCTAATACTTGAAAGTTGCATCAGGGTTTTGGCTTTTAAACCGACTGCACGATGCGTATTGGTCAGAATCGAATCTTTAACCGTCGCTTGTTGATATACCACCTGAGCAACATCTTCTGTTGATAAATGCACACCCATGTTTTGAATGGTGGCTGCATCCATATCTTTAACCATTGCGGTTTGTACAAATAGCGGCATGACATCTAAGACCCGAATGCCGTATTTTTGCCACTCTATATCTAAACCTTCCGTAATGCCACGCACTGCAAACTTGGAAGCAGAATAAGAAATTAAATCGGCTTGTCCATAAATCGCAGATGCAGAAGATAGGTTAATCACCCGCGCAAAACTGGCTTGTTTTAAATAAGGCAAAGCCGCATGACAGCCGTTCAACACACCATTTACATTCACCGCCATAGTTCGATGATGCGCTTCTATGGGCGTGTCTTCGAAAGCACCTGAGTAGAGGATTCCAGCATTATGCACCAAAATATTCAATTCACCTGCCCATTGGAGAAAATCAGATAATGCAGCTTGCCAACTGGCATAGTCCGCCACATCAAGTAAACCTGCATGTGCACGCTCACCCAATTGGTCTGCCAATTGCTGCGCTTGTGCGAGATGAATATCATAAATACCAACACGGTAACCTTGTTGATAAAACAATTGTGCGATTGCCGCACCAATGCCTTGTGCAGCGCCACTAATCAAGATACTGTGCATTTGAACTTGCTCCCTGATCTTATTTTTGTTGTGCATATCGTCTTTGCTGTCTGAGCATAACAAAAAATAGCTACATTCGTGCAATAAATTGAAATAAGGAACAACCCATGCAGCAATTGCTTTCAATCATGCAACAGTTACGTCAACAATGCCCGTGGGATCAAAAACAAACCCCAGAAAGTTTGACTCAATATGCGATTGAAGAAGCGTATGAAGTTGAAGCGGCGGTACGCTCAGGCAAGGTGGATGATGTACGTGATGAGCTAGGTGATTTGTTGTTGCAAGTGGTGTTTCAGGCACAAATGTATAGCGAGCAAGGTGCATTTAATTTTCAGGATGTGGTGCAAGCCATTTGCGATAAATTGATCCGTCGGCATCCGCATGTGTTTCAGGCTGAGCAGTTTGCGAAGCTCAGCGCAGAAGATTTGGCTGCCTTATGGAAAACCATCAAACAACAAGAAAAACAGGGTAAAGCAAAGTCCCGTTTAGATGAAGTGAAACACGCACCCGCCTTGGTGCAAGCACAGCAAATTCAACAGCATGCGGCACAATTGGCCTTTGATTTTCATACTGTGCAAGATGCTTTTGGTAAGTTAGAAGAAGAATTGCAAGAATTACAACAGGCGATTCAGCAGCAACAATCCGACGAAATACGGGATGAATTTGGTGATTGTTTGTTTTCTTTAATCAATGTTGGGCGTAAACTTGGCGTGTCCAGTGAGATGGCATTATTGGGTACGATTCATAAATTTAGAACACGCTTTGCTTTCATTGAAGATCAGGCCAAATTACAACAAAAAACAATAGAAGATATGACTTTAGAAGAAATGGATCAACTTTGGGAGCAGGCAAAACAACAATTAAAATGACAGGTTTTGCGGCAACATGAATATATCGCAGCAGTTAAAAGCATCTTTTCGCTTTTTTTCTTTCGGATGGCAGTGCTGGCTTGCATTGCTGTTATGCATTATCAGCGCATGGAGTGCAGCACAAAATGTGCAGTCCAGGCCTGCTCAGGTGAATGGTCACAGCTATGATCAAAATTATTTAAAATGGAAAGCGCAGCAAACCGCGCAAGATCAGCGTTTAAGCGCGACTCAAGCCACATCATCAACCACCGAACATTATTTAGCGCGTCCTACTCAGCAAAGTGCGCATTCAAATCAGGTGCGTTTAAATAGTGCTTCACTAGAACAATTGCAGCAATTGTCTGGGGTGGGTATGAAAAAAGCACAAGCGATTGTGGAATACCGAAAACAAAATGGAAAATTTCAAAGTATTGAAGAACTTCAGCAAGTCAAAGGGATTGGACCTGCCTTATTTGCCAAGAATAAGCATAAGTTGGCATTGTAGCTGCAAGCAGAATTTTAGCACTGCACATTGCAAAATTAGCGTGTGAATCAAATTGCCCTTTGATTGTGTTAGGGATATGATTAGCAACATCTTATCTGTTTTACGTTCAGACGTAGGAGACAGCGTCTTTTGCAAACTTTGCGCGCGTCAAAATGTGGTTTATCTACCGCTCAATTACCTTCTTCCATTTTAGATGTTCTAGATGCTTTAACCAAAGCAGGCTATGAAGCCTATATCGTCGGTGGTGGAGTTCGTGACTTAATGTTAGGGCTAAATCCGAAGGATTTTGATGCCGTAACCAATGCCACACCCTCACAAGTGAAAGAAGTTTTCGGACGACGTTGCCGAATTATAGGACGACGTTTTGAGCTGGCGCATGTCTATGTAGGGCGTGAACTGATTGAGGTGGCCACTTTCCGTGCGCCACCGAAAAAAGCTGTGACGTCTGCGGCGGGGATGATTCTGCGCGATAATAACTGGGGCACAATCGAGCAAGATTCTGCCCGTCGTGACTTTTCAATCAATGCGTTGTATTACCAGCCACGTAAAGGCATCGTGCTCGATTTTTGCAATGCGGTAGATGATATTAAGCACAGAAACTTGCGCTTATTGGGCGATCCAACCATACGTTTTGAAGAAGACCCAGTGCGTATGCTGCGTACTTTGCGTTTTGCTGCTAAATTAAATTTCAATATTGATCCAAAAATTCTTAAAATTTTTACGCCTGAAATGACGCAGTTATTGCGTGATGTTTCGCCACACCGTTTATATGATGAGTCGCAAAAACTCTTTACGATGGGACATTTAAACAAAGTCCTGCCGATGTTGATTGAGTTTGGTATTTGGCGTCAGTTATTTGCTGATATCAAACCAGACATCAACTCATTTATTGAACGTGCAGCAAAAAATACCGATCAACGGATTGCGATTGGTAAAACCATCAACCCTGCATTTTTCTATGCGGTGCTGTTGTGGCAACCATTTTTAGAGCGTTGTGACTTTTATCTGTCTAAAGGTGTAGTGGCCGCCGAAGCGCGAGCACAAGCTGGTTTAGATGTACTAAAACGTCAGGCGACACGTACCATTATTCCGCGCTTTGCTGAAACTTTTATTCGTGAAGTGTGGGAAATGCAAACCCGTTTATTGCAACCGAAACCACAGCAAATTGAAGCATTGTCTGGGCATGCACGTTTCCGTGCAGGATTTGACTTTTTATTACTGCGTGAAAAAGCAGGTGATAGCTCGACTTTAGGGATGGGACAGTGGTGGGATGCCTACCAACTCATGAGCACCGATGAAAAAGAACGTGCGATTGCTCAATACAATCGACTACGAGCCAAGAGCCGCCGTAAAACAGCGCAAGAGCCTGTTGATGTGACACCAGCAACACATGCCACTGATTTAATTGAACCTTTGGTGAATGAGCCTGAGCCTCGTAGTCTTCGGGCCCGTAAAGCCAAACAGTATGAAGAAAATCGAGCACAATTGACTGCTACAGCAAGCAGTTCAGGTATTGGTGCAGATCATCCAATTTTAAAACGTAAACGTGTGCAACGTGATTTAAGCCAAGTGATTTTTGGGCCAACACAATGAGCAACATCACCTATATTGGTTTAGGCAGTAATTTGGGCGATTCGCGTCAAATTTTGACTGAAGCGGTGCAAAAACTGGCAACACTAGGGCAAGTGCAGACATCTAAACTGTATCAAAGCCCACCCATGGGACCGCAAGATCAGCCGAATTATTTGAATGCTGTGGTACGTTTAGATACCGAACTTGAAGCGTTGGCATTGTTAGATGAATTACAGCGTTTTGAACAAGAGTCAGGTCGGGTACGTTTACGCCATTGGGGTGAGCGTACGCTAGATTTAGACTTGTTGATTTATGCTGATGCCAATATTCAAAATGAACGTCTGACTGTACCGCATGTAGGGGTATTAGAACGTGATTTTGTCGTCATCCCGCTGTTAGATTTAGATGCTAACTTAAGTGTCAAAGGACAATTATTAAAACACTCACCATTGCTTGAACATCCGAGCTTAACTGTTGTGGATGCAGGCAATTGGGCAGGGCTATAAAGTTTTAAATTAAGCATGCGTGATGCTTTTTCCATAGAGGAATATTTTCATGATTAGTTTAAGTGACCTCAGAAAATTTAAAGCGGAAGGTCGAAAATTCTCCTGCTTAACTTGCTATGATGCAAGCATGGCGAAAGCAATGGAAATTGCTGAAATTGATACGATTTTAATTGGTGATTCTTTGGGTATGTCTATTCAGGGACGTGACTCAACCTTGCCTGTCAGCGTGGCGGATATGGCTTATCACACTGCGGCGGTGCGTCGTGGTAATCAACACGCTTTTATTTTGACTGACTTACCATTTATGAGTTATGCCACCTTAAATGATGCATTGCAAAGCTCCAAAGAAGTGATGCAGGCGGGTGCGCAAATGGTCAAAATGGAAGGTGGTGCATGGCTCAGTGAAACCGTTGCAACACTGACTTGTAATGGTATTCCTGTCTGTGTGCACTTAGGTTTAACGCCACAATCGGTGCATGTATTTGGGGGTTATAAATTACAGGCACGTACCCGGGAAGCTGCAGACAAACTAATTGCTGACTGTAAAGCTGTTGTAGAAGCTGGTGCGGCGATTCTATTATTAGAATGTGTGCCAGCTCAGCTAGGTCAAGAAATTTCTGCCTTGTTCCCTGAAATTCCAGTAATTGGAATTGGCGCGGGCGCAGACACTGATGGTCAGGTATTGGTGGTGCAAGACATGCTGGGGCTGACTTTTGGTCGTGTCGCAAAATTCGTGCGTAACTTCATGAAAGAACAAGCGGGTGAAAATGCGATTTTAGATGCGTTTAAAGCCTATCATGCTGCAGTTCAAGATGGTTCTTTCCCAGCACGTGAACAAACTTTCCAAGTCGAGTTGTAATATGAAAACTGAAACCACAATTCAAGGCTTAGCGGCTTCATTACAGCCTGCACGCGCTGCACGAAAAACCATTGGTTTTGTTCCGACCATGGGCAATTTGCACGAAGGGCATTTAACCTTAGTGCGCGAAGCGAAAAAAATATGTGATGTGGTGGTGGTCAGTATTTTTGTCAATCCAATTCAATTTGGGCCTAATGAAGATTTTGATAGTTATCCACGAACTTTAGACCAAGACAGTCAATTGTTGGCAGAGGTTGGTTGCGACATTATTTTTGCACCTTCTGTTGAGCAAATGTATGGCAACAAACCACGTTTGACCAATATTTCAGTGAGCGAGATTACGGCAGACTTATGTGGTTTGCAGCGTCCTGGACACTTTGATGGTGTTGCGGTGGTCGTGACCAAATTATTCAATATGGTACAGCCAAACTATGCTTTCTTTGGTGAAAAAGACTATCAACAATTGGCAGTCATTCGCCAGTTTGTACGCGACTTGAATATTCCGCTAGAGGTGATTGGTGTGCCAATTGTTCGTGCGGCAGATGGTTTGGCACTCAGTTCACGCAATGGTTATTTGAGCGCAGAACAGCGTCAAATTGCACCGACAATCTATCAAAGTTTAAAGGCTGCTGCACAAGCATTACAACAAGGTGAAACTTTGTCACAAGTGTTAGCGAATATTAAAGCAACATTGACAGCGGCAGGCTTTGTTGTGGACTATGTAGAGGCGCGTACAACAGAACTGCAGAAAATTGAAGCATTTAGTGAAGATCTGGTGTTGTTCGTTGCGGCAAAATTGGGCAATACACGTTTAATTGATAATTTGCAGGTCAAACATTCTGCATAGCTGGCAATAGAAGGGTTGCATGCCATGAAACGTATTTTGATCGTAACAGGTCAATCGGGTTCAGGAAAATCTTCGGCATTACAAGTGTTGGAAGATTTGGGTTATTACTGTATTGACAATTTACCTTTGGCATTGCTTCCTGAAATTGTGGATAAACTGGATCAGGAAAATAACTTAGAACAGTTGGCATTGGGGGTAGATGTACGCAGTACCCGTGCCGACTTGCAAGAGTTTGATTTGGTATTTGAACAACTGCAAAAGCATGGTTCAGTCGATATTATTTTTCTGACCACGCAAGATCAGGAATTGATTGCCCGTTTTAGCGCATCACGCCGTCCGCATCCACTCTCTAATCGTTTTAAAAGCTTAAATGAATGTATTCAAGAAGAAAAAAACTTGTTGATGCCGATTCAGTTCCGCTCTACGGTTCATATTGATACCACTGACAAAAGTGTGCATGATCTAAAACACGTATTGTTGTCTAAGCTTGGACAAACCGACAATCTTATTGTAATTTTACAATCCTTTGGCTATAAGCACGGAATTCCTTTAGATGCCGATTATGTGTTTGATGTGCGCCATTTGCCTAATCCACATTGGGATTTGGAGCTCAGGAAATATTCAGGCTTAGATGCCCCTGTGCAGGAATTTTTGCAACAAAGTTCACAAACGCATGAAATGTTTCAGGACATTCAGCAGTTTTTAGAAAAATGGTTGCCAGCCTTTGCCGAAGGGCATCGACACTACATTACCATTTCAATTGGCTGTACGGGTGGGCAACACCGTTCCGTTTATATCGTAGATAGACTAAAAAAAGCACTTGAGGCAAAATGGTCTATTCAAGTCTTACACCGAGAAATGAAGCACTGGTCATGATTGACACAACTGTTGACGTAATTAATAAACTAGGTTTACATGCACGGGCATCTGGGAAACTGATTGAAGTGACCACCAAATTTCGTTCGTCAATCCAAATTGGTAAAGGCGACAAATTGGTTGATGCCAAAAATATTATGTCCTTGCTCATGTTAGGTGCAGGCAAGGGAACTACTTTACGCTTGGTGATTGATGGTGCAGATGAAGAAAAAGCTTTATCTGATATTCAAGCACTGTTTGCAGCAAAATTTTACGAGGCAGATTAATCGTGGCACGTCGACCGCAACGTTTTACCGAAGATGACTTTGAATCTTTAGAAGGGCGTGCAAGTAAAACCGAACAGAAAAAAGCCGTACAACGTATGGCCGCGCTTGGCGAACAATTGGCGCAGTTAAGCGCCAAACAAATTCAGAAACTTCCAGTAGAAGAGCGTTTAATTGATGCTTTACTGGAATTGCAAAGCATTACTTCACATGAAGCACGTCGTCGTCAGTGTCAGCGTATTGGTAAATTGTTGCGTAATGAAGATGAAAGCGTAATTTTGTCTTATTTGACACCGCAACAAGGTGCGAAAAAAACCGCACAGTTACAGCGTTGGGTGGAACGAATTATTAAAGACGGCGACCCTGTGATTAATGATTTTGGTAAAACCTATAAAGCGGCTGAACGTCATACACTGCGTCAGCATGTGTTGCGTATCCACCGTGATATGAAACAGGAAGTGTCTGCGGAAGAGCTTGAAGCATCTAAGCTCAAGTTGTTTAACTATGTGCAGCAAGTGGCTTTATTGTCAGAAAGCTAGATTAGCGTACCTTATCTAAGAAGATAGATAGCGTGAGCTGATGATTGCACAAAAAAACGACTCATGACGAGTCGTTTTTATTTGGTCTTAATATAGAGATTTTCAAATTTTAGCCAAACTCACCGACTGAACGCTCTTTGGCCCATTCACGCAGTACAAATTTTTGTAATTTACCTGTCGATGTTTTTGGAATTTCAGTAATCACCACATCCTTTGGTACTTTAAAACGCGCCAAATGTTGACTGCAATAGGCAATAATTTCTTCAGGGCTGACCTGCTTGCCTTCTTTCAGTTCAATAAAGGCACACGGGACTTCCTGCCAACGTGGATCTGGTTTTGCCACCACTGCGGCTGTCAAAACTGCAGGATGTTGATACAGCACCTCCTCCACTTCGAGTGAAGAAATATTTTCACCACCTGAAATAATCACATCTTTAGAGCGGTCAGTAATTTTGGCGTAGCCATCGGGTTGGCAGACAGCTAAATCGCCCGTATGGAACCAGCCACCTGCAAATGCTTCTGCGGTGGCTTCTGGGTTTTTCAAATAACCTTTCATCACGATATTGCCACGGAACATAATTTCGCCCATGGTTTTGCCGTCTTTTGGTACAGGTTGCATGGTTTCTGGGTCTAAAACTTTCATGCCATCTTGCAGCGGATAAGGCACGCCTTGACGCGAATGTAATTGTGCTTGTTCTTGAATGGATAGGTCGCTCCAGCCTGCTTGAGAAGCACACAGCGCAGATGGGCCATAGGTTTCAGTTAAGCCATAAACGTGAGTTACGTTAATGCCAATATTGCGCATACCTTCAATAATTGCTGCTGGCGGTGCAGCACCCGCAACCATCACTTCAACACGGTGATCAAACTGGGTCTTTTTCTCCTCAGGGGTGTTGATGAGCATCGACAAGACAATTGGCGCACCGCAGAAATAATCGACTTTGTGCTCTGCAATTAATTTAAAAATCAGTTCAGGGTCGACTTTACGTAAGCAGATATTGGTGCCACCGTTGGCTGCCATCGTCCATGCAAAGCACCAGCCATTACAGTGGAATAGGGGCAGTGTCCATAGGTAGGTTGCACGTGGGGTCATCCCGCAGGCAATAATATTACTGGCTGCATTAATGTAGGCACCGCGATGATGATAGACCACGCCTTTCGGGTTGCCTGTCGTGCCAGACGTATAGTTCAGGCTAATTGCATCCCATTCATCTTGTGGCAAATGCCATTCAAAATTTGGGTCACCTGCAGCCAGCCAAGTTTCGTATTCAATCTGTCCGATGCTAAGGGCATTGGCAGCATGCTCATATTCTGCATCGTTGACATCAATCACGTAAATTTCATGATTGACCATCGCTAAGGCTTCTTGTGCCAAAGCCGCAAATTCAGGGTCAACCAAAAGCACTTTGGATTCTGCATGATCGAGCATAAACGCCAGTGTTTTGGCATCTAAACGAGTGTTTAGTGTGTTCAGCACTGCACCCGCCATTGGCACAGCAAAGTGTGCTTCTAGCATGGCGGGAACATTCGGAAGCAGCACCGAAACAGTGTCATTTTTGCTGATGCCTAAATTTTGAAGTTGATGTGCAAATTGGCAGCAGCGCAAATAAGTTTCGCGCCAGGTAATTTGACGTGAACCGTGAATAATCGCGTTTTGGTGCGGGTAAATATAAGCTGCCCGTTCTAAGTAACGTAACGGGGACAAGGCGACAAAGTTCGCAGGGGTACGCGGTAATTCATCGTATGCGCTGACCATTGTTATTCTCCATAATATGTGTCGTTATTTTATCCATCAGAGGGTCTGCTGACATTTCATGCATGACTTGCGCTGTAGGCTAAAACTGAGCAGATCAGGCATGAAACGCGGGGAATAGTGGGTCTATTGCCAAGTTTCATAACGCAATCTGGGAAAGTTTTAGCCACAGCCTTTCAGGACGAGCATATTTTTTGCTGTTATTGCGTTATGAGTCAGTCATTTAGAATGCTAAATTTCCAGCCTCATGCCTTATATCAGCTAAAAAATATGCGTTGTCGCAAACATGGATGAATTGTCAACAGACCCTAAAAGATAGGGATTTTATGGCAGCTTTGCAGTTATGCTTTAGTCGAAAATCTGTTGTTTTTGTTTTGAATCGCTTGTAAGTACATTTAAAAAATAGTTTAAGTAAAATTTAGCAGCTATTTTTTATTCAATAAAAATAGTAGCTTATTGGAAAATATTAACTTATTCTGTCATTTGGCTTTTATAGAGTGATGGGCTGAGACCTGTCCAACGCTTAAATGCACGTCGAAATTCGCGTAATTCACTAAAGCCAAGTTGTTGGCTAATTTCAGTCATGCTCAAAGGCTGTTGTAGCAGTTGTTTAGCTTTATTTTCCAAAACGTGTTGGCGCAGGTTTTGGAAGTTGCAGCCTTCGGCAAGTAATTGTCTGCGTAAATGTCTTTCGCTCATTTGAAAATGTTGTGCCGCTTGGTGCATATCAAAGTGCTGAGGTAAATGCTGTTCGATTAGATAACTCAACACGTGTGCATATTGCTGTTGATTAATCGCCTGCATATCCTGATACGCTTGTTGGCAGACACGCAGGGCGGTGCTGTAATTGGCGGCACTAGAGGTTTTAATTTGGCGTCCTAAAATCTCTGGTCGGAACACCAAAGCATTCATGTATGATGAAAAGTGCAGAGGACATTGATAATGCACCTGATAAGCCTCTAAATAGTCGGGTTGGGCAAAACTAAAATGCACTTCGACCAAATCTTGATGATTGCCAAGCATGACGTCTAAGCAGCTAACAATACTGGAGAGGACTTCATCGCAAAAAAAGCGCAGTAAGTTCCCCGTGGGATAACGCTCTTTCATCACCAGTGTAGGAGAGGTCGAGGAAAAATCGTACTCCAAATCCATCACACTGCCTGAAATGGGATGGTACTGCAGTCCTGTCTGTAAGGCTTCTACAACATTTTGACTGGACACCATGGCAAAACCGAGCATGCCCATGGAAATCAGCCCCTTGTCACGTCCAATTTCTAAGCCTAAATGTGCACATTGAGTGTCTTGCAGGGCGCGTGTCACCACTTTGCAAATATCTTGAAATGAAACAAAACCATTGCCTTGGACGATTTGATCAAGATCTTGAGAAATTCCCTGAAACCATGGTTGATAGGGGATCTGTTGTTCTTTGGCGTAATGAATCAGACCTGACAATAAGGCAGGCGGCACGTGCTGCAGCAAGTAGTTTGAAGTTGCTGACATAAGTCCGATTATCCCCCCATGCCATTGTCGCTTTGACCCTTATTTGCCGTGATGCAATTTTGTTTAATGGCGTTGATCAGCGTCATGACTGATTGTATAGATGAAAAGGAATACGATTGCAATGTATTTGGTGGGTTGGGATAAACAGGAAATTCATATTCAGCCAAAAGGGCTTGCCATGTTTGGTTATGGCAACTGGAAACATCGTGCCTATGAACAACGAACAGCTTTATTTGCCCGCAGTATTTGTATTCAAACCTTAGACAATGACTTATTAGTTTTTTGCTGTCTGGATATGGGGTGTGTGACCTATGCCATGCGTCATTTAGCGATACAGCGTTTACAGCGTAAACTGGGGGAGCGTTTTCAGCCGCAGCGTTTGGTATTGATGGCAACGCATACTCATTCTGCACCTGGCGGTTGTGCACATGAAGCGTTGTACAATATGCCCACACCTGGTTTTGTGCCTGAACATTTAAATGCAGTGGTCGATGCGATTGTGGGCAGTGTGCTCAAAGCTTTGGCGACCCAGAAAAAACCGATATTTATATGAGCAATGGTCGTTTTGCAGAAGAAACGCCAGTGGCATGGAATCGCTCTTTAACAGCGTATAACCGTAATCCTGATGTATCTCGTAGAACGCTGGAACAGGCACATTTGGCCTTAGATCGTGATATGCAATTGCTTGGTTTTTATCGCGAAGGTAATTTACAGGCAGTTTTTTCTTTATTTGGGGTGCATGCTACCTGTTTAAGCAGTCGTTTAAGCGCTCATGATGGTGATAACAAAGGTTATGCCGCACTTTGTACCGAGCGTGCACTGCAACAACGTGGGGTCAAAAATCCTGTGGCAATTTTTGCCCAAGCCGCAGCGGGTGATGTTTCTCCACATTATCATGGCCCTGAGCAGTCACAGGTACGTGCTGCAATGCGCGATGAAAAAGAATACGAATATACACAGCAAAATGGTCGCTATCAAAGTGAATTGGCACTGAAAGCTTTGGCACATAGAGGTACGCCGTTAATGGGAGCTTTAGATGCTGTGTGCCATTATGTCGATTTAAGCAATATTGAAATTCCAGTTGAATTTGCGATGGGGCAAACAGATGCAAAAACCAGTGCAGCCTGTCATGGTGCAGCATTTTTTGCAGGAACACCTGTAGATGGTGCAGGTGTGGCACAACCGATTTTTAAAGGTATGCAATGGTTAGCGTAGCGAGTGAAAAAGAAAAAGTTGAGTAATCCTCAAGCTGCAGATTATACCTATTATCAACAGCTATATGCCTCACAAGGCCCCAAAGATATTGTGCTGGAATGTGGTTCTAAAACCATTTTTGGCAAGCCACTGAATCATTATCCTAAATTTTTAGACAAACTGATTGCAGAAATGAACAAGCAGGCCAGTGTAGGCGCAATTGATCATAGCTTGTTGGTACCGAATGTAGTGCCATTACAATTAATTAAAATTGGCGACTTAACCTTGCTGTGCTGTCCTGGGGAAATTACTACTGTTGCAGCTAAGCGGCTCAAAGTAACCGTACAACAAGAATTGGAATCGACTCAAAAAGTATGGTTGGCTTCATATTGCAATGATTATATGGGCTATGTGACCACCTTCGAGGAATATCAACAACAAGCCTATGAAGGTGGTCACACTTTATATGGACAGTGGACTTTGGCAGCGTTGCAAACTAAATTTCAATATTTCGCAGAGCAATTGAATTTGCCTATTCCACAACGCGATACAGCATCGTTATTACCGCCCGCTGTACCTTTGGATGAATTAGAAAAAAGAACATATCGTGACAGTTTGAAAGCTAATGCGCTAAATGAATTGTGGTTTTTTTATACATTGTTCCATGTGAAACATATTCTAAATCATGTACTAGTCAGGAGGTTAATCTAAATCAATATGGATAGAGAGGTCATTTATCTCATCCATGTGTCTCTATTTTTTTAATGCGGTACTTTAAAAAGTAACGCAAAACAAACTGCAATAAAAATAAATGCCACGCAGAAAAAGGAAGGATTATGAAACAGCGTTGGAGTAACTGGTCTGGAAAGCAAACAGCCTATCCAGACTTTTTACAGCCGAAAAATGTAGATGAACTGAAAAAAATTGTGCGAAAGCACGACAAAATTAGAATGGTCGGAGCAGGGCATTCCTTTAGCCCCTTAGCCACAACCGATGATGTGATGGTGAATTTAGATCATATTCAGGGGGTGCATCAATTTAATGCACAAAAGCAGCAATGCACCTTACATGCAGGGACTCGGCTGTACAAACTGGGTGAATGTCTAGCTCCGATTCATCAGGCGCTGCAAAATCAGGGCGATATTGATCATCAGAGTTTGGCTGGTGTGGTTGCAACAGGAACACATGGCACAGGTGTGGATTTACCTTGTCTATCGGCTTTGGTGACTGATTTTGAACTGCTCACAGCAGAGGGTGAGGTGTTGCAATGTTCACCTGAACACAATGCTGAAATTTTTCAGGCAGGTCGGGTCGCGCTGGGCAGTTTTGGGGTGATGACCAAAATCACTTTACAAAACCGTTCGCGCTATAAACTCAAAGAGCAGCTACGTTTATGTGCCTTGAGTGATATTTATCAATATATAGACCGTTGGAAGCATCAACATCGCCATATTGAGTTTTGGGCATTTTTACACAGTGATCAGGTGATTTTAAAAACCTTAGATGAGAGCCGAGGATTGACGGATCCTCGTCCGCAACATTGGTTATCAGAAGACCGTTTATTAAATTTTTGTTCGGAAATAACCCGTGTTTTTCCACAGTTAAATCTGTATTTACAATCTTTGTTGGGCGTGTTTATCAAACCGAGTACTCATGTCGATTGGTCGAGTCAAATTTTCCCAACGCCACGCAATACCAAATTTAACGAAATGGAATACCAATTGCCTGCCGAGCAAGGTTTGGCGTGTTTAGAAGAATTATTGGCGGTTTTGAAACAACAGCGTGTCGCCATGTTTTTCCCAATCGAGTTTCGCTATGTCAAAGGCGATGATATTTGGCTGAGTCCTTTTTATGGACGGGATTCGGTGTCTATTTCAATCCACCAATTTTATAAACAAGATTGCCAACATATTTTTAAATGGGTCGAACCGATTTTACAAAAATATCAGGGACGTCCACATTGGGGCAAATTGCACAGTATGCAAGCGGATCAATTACGTGAGTTATATCCAAAATGGGATGATTTTATGCAACTTCGTGAGCAGCTTGATCCACAGCAAAAATGGATTAATCCATATTTAAGACAAATTTTCACGATTCCAAGTTTGAGTGCGGCGTGATGTTCAATAAACAACTCAAGCAATCGCAAAATAAGAGCATTCAATTAGGGAGCGTGACATGCAAAGTGATTATTTTCAGCAACTCACCCACAGTTTGCAGCAACAGGGTACAGGAACACCGCAACTGATTGTGGATATGGCACGTTTTCAGCATAACTTGGATTATGTTGCAGCCCATTTGCCTGCACGGTTGCAACCACGACTGGTGGTGAAATCGCTAGCGTGTTTGGAGATATTGCAACACGCAAGCCAAAGTCTGAATACGCAGCGTTTTATGTTGTTTCATCTGCCACATTTGTATGAAGTGATGCAGCACTTTCCACAAGCAGATGTACTGTTTGGCAAGCCAATGCCAATACGTGCGGTAGATGCTTTTTATCAGCAGGTGATGGCGTCTGCTGAGAATATCCAATTGCATTTACAATGGTTGGTTGATCAACCTGCACGTTTACAACAGTATTTACATTTGGCACAACAACGCCAGCTTTGTTTGAATATTAATCTTGAAATTGATATCGGTTTGCATCGTGGTGGGGCGCAAGATCATGCTGGATTTATGCAAATGCTGGAATTGATTCAGCAGCATCCACAACATTTAAAACTGTCAGGTTTGATGGGGTACGATGCGCATGTGGTGAAATTACCAAATGTATTTCATGCACAAGCCAAAGCCTATCAACACTCACAGCAGCAATATAGAAATTATAAACAACTGATTCAGCATCATTTTCCAAAGTTGTGGCAGGATGACTTGTGTTTTAACGGTGGTGGTAGCCTGACATTTATGCAGCATTGTCAGCACAGTGAATGTAATGATCTGGCTTTTGGTTCGATGTTGCTTAAACCCAGTGATTTTGATTTAAAAATCTTGTCAGATTTGCAATCGGCTTTGTGGATTGCAACACCTGTTTTAAAGGTATTGGCTGCGGTACAAGTGCCAGGCTTAGATCGTTTGCAGTCCTATTTGCCACAATCCAATCAAGCCGTTTTTGTTTATGGTGGCTATTGGATGGCAGATTATGTTTATCCTGAGAGCAGTCATCCACATGCTTTATACGGACGCAGTAGCAATCAAGAGTTGATTCAAGTACCCAAACAGCATCGCATCCAAATAGATGATTATGTATTTTTACGCCCGCAACAGAGTGAGGCGGTGTTGCCACAGTTTGAAGCGGTGTATGCCTATCAACATGGACAATTCACGCCGTGGGCAACCTTTAGGGAATAAAAACAGCTGAAATGCCGATTCTTTGGCTTTTTTAGTACACAAAGGTTTAAACCTGTACGCAAGCCGTGTAAAATTTAAGGCGCTTTTTATTTATACACCGTTTTTATCTTTTGAGGGTCTCCCTTAATCATAATCTCGCGGTGATATGCTCCATGGTACGGGGCATCACTCCTTAAGGATTTTTATCTATGCCTATTATCACTTTGCCAAATGGCGATCAAAAACAGTTTGATCAAGCCGTATCTGTGATGGAAGTTGCTCAAAGCATCGGTCCGGGTCTTGCCAAAAATACAGTTGCTGGACGTGTGAATGATCGTTTGGTCGATGCCTGCGATTTAATTACCGAAGATGCAACCCTACAAATTATTACGCCTAAAGATGAAGAAGGCGTAGAGATTATCCGTCACTCATGTGCGCACTTAGTGGGGCATGCGGTAAAACAGCTTTTCCCTGAAGCGAAAATGGTGATTGGCCCTGTCATTGAAGAAGGTTTCTACTATGACATCTGGATGCCTCGTCCATTTACGTTAGATGATTTGGCAGCAATCGAAGAGCGTATGAAAAAGCTCATCGACCAAGATTATGATGTTGTGAAAAAAATGACCCCGCGTGATGAAGTAATTGCAGAATTCACAGCGCGTGGCGAAGAATATAAATTACGTTTGATTGCAGACATGCCAAACGAAACTCAAATGGGTTTGTACTATCATCAAGACTATTTGGATATGTGTCGTGGTCCACACGTTCCAAACACTAAATTCTTAAAATCATTTAAATTGACCAAAATCTCGGGTGCTTACTGGCGCGGAGATGCGAAAAACGAACAGTTACAACGTATTTATGGTACGGCTTGGGCAGACAAAAAGCAGCTCGCAGCGTATATCAAACGTATTGAAGAAGCAGAAAAACGTGACCACCGTAAAATTGGTAAAGCTTTGGACTTGTTCCACATGCAGGAAGAAGCGCCGGGCATGGTGTTTTGGCATCCAAATGGTTGGACGATTTACCAAGTACTTGAGCAATACATGCGTAAAGTACAACAAGACAACGGTTACTTAGAAATTCGCACCCCGCAAGTGGTCGATTTCACCTTATGGGAAAAATCAGGACATGCTGCCAACTATGCAGATAACATGTTTACTACCCATTCTGAAAACCGTAACTATGCAGTAAAACCAATGAACTGCCCATGTCACGTACAAGTCTTTAACCAAGGGCTAAAGTCGTATCGTGATTTGCCAATTCGTCTGGCAGAATTTGGTTCATGTCACCGTAACGAGCCATCAGGTTCACTGCACGGCATTATGCGCGTACGTGGCTTTACTCAGGACGATGCACACATTTTCTGTACCAAAGAACAAATTGGGCCAGAAGTTGCAGACTTCATTCAACTGACTTTAGATGTTTATAAAGATTTCGGTTTTGAAGAGGTGCAAATGAAACTGTCTACACGTCCTGAAAAACGTGTGGGAGATGATGCACTTTGGGATATGGCAGAAAAATCTTTGGCTGATGCCTTGGATGCTGCAGGTCTGGAATGGGAGTTACAACCGGGTGAAGGTGCGTTCTACGGCCCGAAAATTGAATTCTCACTGAAAGACTGCTTAGGTCGTGTGTGGCAATGTGGTACAATTCAGTGTGACTTTAACTTGCCTGAGCGTTTAGAGGCATCTTATGTCACTGAAGACAATGATCGTGATCAGCCTGTAATGTTGCACCGCGCAATTCTTGGCAGCTTTGAACGATTTATTGGTATACTTATTGAGCACTATGCAGGCTTTATGCCACCATGGTTAGCGCCAGTGCAAACTTGTGTCATGAATATTACCGATTCACAAGCTGCTGCAAGTGAACAGGTCGTCGCAAAACTTAAAGAAAACGGTATTCGTGCTATTTCTGACTTGAGAAATGAGAAAATCGGCTTTAAGATTCGTGAGCGTACATTAGAGCGTATTCCATACTTACTGGTACTTGGGGACCGTGAAGTGGAAGAAGGAACGGTAAACGTCCGTACTCGCTCAGGAACAAATTTGGGTACTATGTCAATTGATGCTTTCATTGACCTAGTGAAAACAGCCGTCGCAGAACGCGGCCGGTATATTGTGGAGTAACAGCGATTAAACAGCCTGACCGTAATCAACAGGGCGGAAAATCTAACCGTCCTGCTTTGAATGATGAAATTCGTGCAAAAGAAGTCCGTCTTGTAGACGAAAATGGTGAGCAAAAAGGTATTGTAAGCTTGGCTGATGCATTACGCGCAGCAGAAAGCGTTGACCTTGACTTGGTGGAAATTGTGGCAAATGCCGAACCACCGGTGTGCAAAATCATGGACTTTAACAAGCATTTGTTTGATCTAAAGCAAAAGCAGAAAGAAGCGAAGAAAAAACAGCATCAAGTACAGGTGAAAGAAATCAAGCTCCGCCCTGCGACTGATGTTGGTGATTACAACGTAAAATTACGTGCAATTATCAAATTCCTTGAAGAAGGGAACAAGGTAAAAATCACTTTACGCTTCCGTGGTCGTGAAATGGCTCACCAACAGTTAGGTTTGGCTCAATTGCAAAAAGTTGAAGCAGATGTAATTGAATATGGTGTAGTTGAACAAGCACCAAAAATGGAAGGTCGTCAAATGGGTATGTTGCTTGGTCCTAAAAAGAAAAAGTGATCCCATCTTGAACAAAAGAAGCACTGCACCTTGGCGGTGCTTTTTTTTGCGTGATGAAAGTGAGCATCTATGTTTCATGTTTATGAGATATGCCATTCGATAAAAAAACTCTACGCAGCGACACGCAACAAACGCTTAAAAATATGCTATAACTAAAACCGCAGTAGAAGAATGCTGGTCAAAAAGCAAAAAAAGTAATGAAGGATAAAACATGATTGATCTTTATTATTGGGGCACCCCCAACGGTCATAAAATTAGTATTGCACTTGAAGAAATGGGTTTGGAATATCAAATTTTCCCCATCAATATTTCAGAAGATGATCAATTTCAGCCAGATTTTTTAAAAATTTCGCCCAATAATAAAATTCCTGCAATTGTCGATCAGAACGGTCCGCGTGGTGAGCCAATCTCTGTGTTTGAGTCGGGTGCAATTTTGCAATATCTAGGGCGCAAAACTGGCATGTTTTATCCTACCGATGAACAGGAGCGTGTTGAAGTAGAGCAGTGGCTCATGTGGCAAATGGGTGGTTTTGGTCCAATGTTAGGACAGAATCATCATTTTAGCCGTTATGCACCAGAGAAAATTCCTTATGCGATTGAACGCTATATCAATGAATCCAAGCGTTTGTATGGCGTGTTAAATAAGCAGTTGATGGGGCAAAAGTACGTGGCGGGCGAATATTCAATTGCTGATATGGCTATTTTGCCGTGGGCGTTACGTCATGACTGGCAAAATATTTCGCTGGAAGATTATCCGTATGTACAAGACTATATTACACGGCTGACTGCGCGCCCTGCAGTGCAGAAAGCACTCGCGATTCAAGTTTAAATCTACTTTTATGCTAAGATGCCAGCCACCTGATACCTCACTTTTTCAGGTGGCTTTTTTATTGGATGAGCTATGCAAGAATTTTTTTTAAACTTTACCAAGATTGTTGAGCAAAATGCCAAAGTGTATTGGAGCATTATTTTGGGCATTGTGTCTTGCTTGATCTTATTTGTGATCGAAGCATTTCATGTGCAGAATATGATTGCGGCTTTAAATAGCACAGATCAACAGGTTTTACGTGCTGCGATTGAGCCTGTTACTCAGCGTTATACATGGGCACGTGCGGCACTTATTTTGCTTAGTATTGTTTGGGCGAACTGGGAATATCGTAAAACCAAGCAGGCTTTAGGGCTTTAAATCGTCTATGCTTTGGACGCTGTTTGGTTTATTTTTATCTGCATTTGGTGCGGCAACTTTATTGCCTTTACAGTCCGAAGCTGTGTTGTTGGGGCTGTTATATGAAGGCAGCTATGCACCCATTTGGCTGATTAGCATTGCCAGTCTAGGCAATATTTTAGGTTCTTGTGTGAACTGGTATTTGGGACTCAAGATCGAACATTATAAAGATAAAAAGTGGTTTCCTGTTTCGGCTACACAATTAGAAAAAGCACAGCACACCTACGCCAAATATGGGTTTTGGTCTTTACTGCTCAGTTGGGTGCCGATTATTGGTGATCCAATTACGCTGATTGCAGGTTTAATGAAAGAACATTTTGCCCGTTTTGTGTTGATGGTGAGTCTAGCCAAAATCGGGCGTTATCTGTTTATTTATTTTGTTTATACATGGGTTTAAGCAAGCAACCCCTATTATCTATAGACACTTATGACTGTTCTTGAGCATCACACGTGTTTAAATCAAAATAAATTTCATCTTTTAATTTTGACTTTTTATACAGCCAAAATTGACGCGGTACATCTACTTGAGCAGCTTTCACTGCAGCTAAAACTTGTTGATCAAGTGCGTATTGTCCCGAACCTTGTGTCAATTTCACACGTTTCACTTCGCCATGCTTATTTACTTTGAATTGAAACTTTAACTTACGTGAGTGATTTTTTAAATCTTCCGCACTTAAGTTTAATTGTGGTTGACTACGATACTTAAATTGAACTTTTTGCTGTTGTTGCTGTGCTAACCATTGTTTAGATTGAAAATCAAACTGGCAATCTTCGTGCTGGTTATCCTGAAATCTTAAATTAAAGCTTTGAAAACCAATGGTCGGTACGGCAGTATCTTCTACATAGGTCGGTTGAATTTCAGCAGTGCGAACCGCTTGTAATAAGGCATCATCTAATTTTTTCAGCCCTGTACTTTCTTGAATAGTGGCTTGACTGATTTTGCCGGTTTCATCTGCATAAATACGCACAATTGCAGCTCGGTTTTGTTGATTTAAATCTTCATTTTTATATTTGGGTTGTGGAAACTTGCGCCATGCTAAGCGTGTGGTGAGATGAGCAGGCAAGGCAGCACTTTTTTGTACTTCGAGTGTGGCTTTTGGTGTCGATTTCTGCTGCGGTGGTTTTGCAAAAAGATGCGTCGCACTGAGTCCAAGCAATAGAGTTATATATAAAGATGTTTTCATCATATTACGGTCTTTTTTATCTCACACAAGACGAGGCGAAGTATTGATGGAATTGTGGATAATCGCAAGGGTAATCCGCAACTTATTGCAAGTTTTTAGGGTGTTGATCTGCACAATTTTTGACAGAGCTTTAGCTTTATTTTGAATTGTAGTGGGTGTTCACAATTCCAGTATTTTTTCCTGAGTTGAATTACGGCAAATGAGTGAGGTAATGATCATTTTTTATTTAGCCAATATGCTTTTGTTTTAAGCAAAGATGCTTTAGAATACTCGCTCCCTTACCTGCAGGTCGTTTTTGCAATGGTGCAGACGTGCCGAACAGGTGTTTAAAGAGGTTGTTATGGCTAAGTTAAAAACTCGCCGTGGTGCAGCTAAACGTTTCAAAGCGACTGCTAACGGTTTCAAGCGTAAACAAGCGTTCAAACGCCACATTTTGACCAAAAAATCTGCTAAACGTATCCGTCAATTGCGCGGCTGTGTAATGGTTCACGTGAGTGACGTTGCTGCTGTTCGTGCTATGTGCCCATACATCTAAGGAGATTATAAATGGCTCGTGTAAAACGTGGTGTACAGGCTCATCGCCGTCATAAAAAAATTCTTGCTCGTGCTAAAGGTTACTATGGTGCTCGTTCACGCGTATATCGCGTAGCGTTCCAAGCGGTAATCAAAGCAGGTCAATACGCTTACCGTGACCGTCGTCAAAAGAAACGT
This sequence comes from Acinetobacter sp. Swhac1, assembly GCF_013390985.1. Taxonomy (NCBI): domain Bacteria; kingdom Pseudomonadati; phylum Pseudomonadota; class Gammaproteobacteria; order Moraxellales; family Moraxellaceae; genus Acinetobacter; species Acinetobacter sp. Swhac1. Next base: position 100,611 of record NZ_JACASN010000008.1, read on the forward strand.
CAATTCCGTGCTTTATGGATTGCGCGTATCAATGCGGGCGCTCGTCAAAATGGTTTATCGTACAGCCGTATGATCGCTGGCTTGAAAAAAGCACAAGTGATTATCGACCGTCGCGTACTTGCTGACATCGCTATGCATGACGCAGTTGCATTTGCTGCTTTAGCTACAAAAGCTAAAGATGCATTAGCTGCATAAGTCTTTATGACTTAAAAGAAAGACCGCATTTGCGGTCTTTTTTTATGCCTGAAATTTAGGGTCTCTGCCAAGTTTCATAACTCAATCTGAGAAATTTTTAGCCACAGCCTGAGCAAAAACAAGCACTGCTTTGTTTGCAGCGGAAGGCGCAGCGAAGGACAAGCATATTTTTTGCTGCTATTGCGTTATGTGCCGGTCATTTAGAATGACTAAATTTCCTGTCCCATGCCTTATATCAGCTAAAAAATATGCGTTGTCGCAAACATAGACGAATTGTCAACAGCCCCTAAGCTTATAAACCAAAATAATAGGCAGCTGCACAAATAACCACAGTCATTAAAATCAGTTTAATCACGGCAGATGTACCCACTTTATGCGTAGCTGCAGGTGTTGGTATTTGTGGTGAAGCGATGTTTTGTACTTGGCTAGGCGTTGATTCAAAAGGATCAGGTGTTTGCACTGGCGTGAGCTGTGCGGTCTGATAATGGTTCGCAACCTTGGTGATAAATTTGGCGTGTAAATCTTCAAGTTTCTGAGAAAAATGACGTAAATTGAGTTGTTCGCTTGGTTCAAGTTCTGTGCCATCGGCATGATAAGGATGCTGGATTTTATTCTGAATGTGTTGATCCAGTGCATCTAAACGATACAGCATCTGATGTGCATAGGCAGCAGGGTAGTCTGCGGGAATTAACGCCAAAGTTGGGTACATGCTTTCAGTTACGTTTTGAGTAAGATCTACACCGAAATAAGGTTTAGCGCTTTGCTCTGGTTCAACAAACTCTGTAGCACAAGGATTTAAAAATAACTCGGAGCGAATAAAGCGATCAATTTCATCCCAGTTTGGAGAGGCAAAATCTGTATCGAGCTGTCTGGCAAGTTTGTGATTTAATTGATAACGCCACATGACTTCTTGACGTAGCTCGCTCTGTTGGGAAACAGGCGCCATATAATCTTGTTCTGCGGTATACCATTCTGCAAGCTCTTTTCCGAAAATCCAAGCAGATTTGTGCTGTGCCTCGTGACTCACAATAAAGTGTGCAAAAGGCAATAACTCTACATTTGGATTGGGGTTTTTTTCATCATTTAAAATACTTGCCTGATGTAGGCTTAAACGTCGCACACCTTGTTGTTTAAGATGCTCTAACCAGATTTGAAAGTGTTGTGCCAGTAAATGTTGTGACAATAAATCACGAAACTGAATTTGATGCTGGTTAAACACTTGATGCTTGAGCCAATGATTAAAACTTAAATCTTGAGCCAAATATTCATTGCCATAAGTCACAAGGGCAAGTTGCTGTTTCCAAATCTGATCGAGCGCCATAATGTTGAGATCTCGTGGTGATTGGCTTTATCTTATACTTTTTGTATTTCAAGATGCTAATCTAATTTTCATTACATCGAAGCTTCATCAAAGCGACTAAAAACTGTTAGAATACGGGGTTTTTAAATTATTTCTAAATTGTTGCTTTTGAGAGTTACTATGTCACTGGAAGCCCTGACCAATGAAGCGCTCGCTGCAATTGCAGCAGCAGAGGACCTTGCTACACTCGACCAGGTGCGAGTGCAATTTACGGGGAAAAAAAGCCAGCTTGCGGAACAATCCAAAGCACTGGGTAAAATGGACCCTGAACAGCGTAAAGAATTTGGTGCACAAATTCATGCTGTGCGTGAAGCAATCAATGCGGCATTAACTGCACGTCAAACTGAATTACAACAAGCGGCTTTGGCACAAAAACTGGCGAATGAAACCGTTGATATTACTTTGCCAGGTCGTGGTCAAAGCATCGGCAGTATTCACCCAGTTACGCAGGTACAGGAACGTATTTGCCAATTCTTTACCAAAGCAGGTTTTACCGTGGCAACGGGCCCAGAAGTTGAAGATGACTATCACAACTTTGAAGCGTTGAATATTCCAGGACATCACCCTGCGCGTGCCATGCACGATACTTTCTATTTTGATGTGAATCATTTATTGCGTACCCACACGTCGGGCGTACAAATTCGCACCATGGAAAATCAACAGCCGCCTATTCGTATTGTTTGTCCAGGTCGTGTGTATCGCTGCGACTCAGACCAAACACACTCACCAATGTTCCATCAAATTGAAGGCTTATACGTCGCAGAAAATACCAGTTTTGCAGAACTCAAAGGTTTGTTGATTAACTTATTAAATGAATTCTTTGAAAAAGACTTAAAAGTACGTTTCCGCCCATCTTATTTCCCATTCACAGAGCCAAGTGCTGAAGTGGATATTATGGATGAACGTGGTCGCTGGTTGGAAGTTTTGGGCTGCGGCATGGTGCATCCAAACGTGTTACGCGCTTCAGGCATCGACCCAGAAAAATATAAAGGTTTTGCCTTCGGTTTAGGGGTAGAGCGTTTTGCGATGTTGCGTTATGGCATCAATGACTTGCGTATGTTCTACCAAAATGATGTGCGTTTCTTGCGCCAGTTTGCTTAAAAACAAATTTATACCTCTCCCTGACCTCTCCTAAAAGGAGAGGGGTGTCCATATATGACACAGGATGCTTCTTCTTTGAAAAGAGGGAGTAGAGGGGATTCAAAATTTAGATTTATAGGTTTTATATCAATGAAAATTAGCGAAAATTGGCTACGCACGTGGGTTAACCCAGCCATTGACAGCGATACTTTATCGAATCAACTCACGATGCTGGGTCTAGAAGTTGATGATATGTCACCAGCAGCAAAGCCATTTACAGGCGTTGTGGTGGGTGAAGTCTTAACGGTTGAACAGCATCCAGATGCAGATCGTTTACGTGTGACTACGGTAAATATTGGTTCAGGTGAGCCGTTGCAGATTGTGTGTGGTGCGCCAAACGTGCGTGTAGGTATGAAAGCACCTGTGGCAACCATTGGTGCGGTATTGCCAAGCGACTTTAAAATCAAAAAAGGCAAACTACGTGGTGTGGAATCACAAGGGATGCTCTGCGGCGCATCAGAAATTGACCTTGAAGATAAACTTGATGGTTTATTGGAACTGCCTGCAGATGCACCTGTAGGTGTGAATGTACGTGAATATCTTGATCTAGATGACCATGTCATTGATATCAGTATTACTCCAAACCGTGGTGATTGTTTCAGTATTCGTGGTATTGCCCGTGAAATTGGGGTGATTAACCAATTGCCAGTGAATACACCTGACATTCAGGCAGTAGCGGCAACTATTCAGGATGAAAAAACTGTACAAAGTTTGACGGAAGGCTGCCCACGTTATTTAGGTCGTGTGATTAAAAATGTAAATACCAAAGCCGCTACACCTGAGTGGATGGAGCGCGCGTTGGCACGTTCAGGTATCCGTCAGCACAGTATTTTGGTTGATATTACCAACTATGTCTTGATTGAATTGGGGCAGCCAATGCACGCTTTTGATGGTGCTAAAATTCAAGGTGGCATTCAAGTTCGTCAAGCGACTGCAGCAGAAAAATTGGTGCTATTAAACGAGCAAGAAGTTGAGCTGCAAGATGATGTGATGGTGATTGCCGATGACGCAAAAGTATTGGCGATGGCGGGCATCATGGGTGGTTTATCTTCTGCGGTAAGTGATGAAACCACAGAAATTTTCCTTGAATCCGCTTTCTTTGCACCATTGCATATCGCAGGTCGTGCACGTCGTTATGGTTTGCATACCGATGCCTCACAGCGTTATGAACGTGGTGTCGATTTTGAATTGCCATTATTGGCGATGAACCGTGCATCACAACTGATTGCAGAATTTGCTGGCGGCGAATTTGGTCCAATTACAGTGGCAGAACAAGCAGCACAATTGCCAACACGTGAAGCAATTGCGTTAAATCAAGCGCAAATCGATCAGCTCTTGGGTTATCACGTTGATGCTACATTTATTACCGATGCTTTAACTCGTTTAGGCTGCGAAGTTACTGTTCAAGCTGAAGGTCAGTGGAGCGTTGTACCACCATCACATCGTTTTGATATGGCAATTTACCAAGACTTAATTGAAGAAGTTGCTCGTATTCACGGTTATGACAACATTCAAATCAGTTTGCCTGTGATTGATGTGCAATTAGCAAAATACCAAGATCAGTTTGAAGTTGCGCAATTACGTCAAACCGCAGTGACTTTAGGTTATCAAGAAGCAATTAGTTTTAGCTTTGCCGATGCAAAATTGGAAAAACAATTAAACCCTGCAGTGAATCCGTTGGCATTGGCGAATCCAATTTCAAGCGATTTGGCAGTAATGCGCTCAACGTTGTTATCCAGCTTAATTCCATGCGTTCAGTACAACGTGAATCGTCAACAAAACCGTGTGCGTTTCTTTGAGTTGGGTTTACGTTTTGATTATCAACATGCAGCAAGCATTCATGACTTGAAGCAAATTCCAACTTTGGCATTGATTGCGGTGGGTGCTAAACATGCAGAATCTTGGCATGCTAAAGCTCAGCCTATGGATTTCTTCGATTTTAAAGGCGATATTGAAGAAATTTTAGCTGCAGGTCGTGTGCAGGTAGAGTATGTTCGTTCAGAGCGTACTTGGTTGCATCCTGGACAATCTGCTGAAATTTTGGTAGATGGTCAGTCTATTGGTTACTTTGGTCGTTTACATCCATCTTTAGAAGATGAGCTGGATTTAGGCACGGCTTGGGTAGCAGAACTCGATCAAACAGCAGTTTTGCAAACTTATGTATCTAATTTTACAGAATTATCACGTTTTCCATCGGTTAGACGTGATATTGCGCTTTTAATTAGTGATAAGATAAATGTAAGCGAAATTCAGCAACTTATTGAAAAAACGGGTGGAGCGCTGTTAGACTCAACTTGGTTATTCGATGTGTATACTGGACAAGGTGTTGAACAAGGCAAGCGTTCTTTGGCTTTTGCTCTGTTATGGCAACATCCAACACGTACACTTGAAGATGCTGAAATTAAATCTGGTATGGATAACATTCTGCAAGTGTTGGAAAACACTTACCAAGCGACATTGAGGGCTTCATGACAGCATTAACAAAAGCAGAAATGGCTGATCATTTAAGTGAGCTCACGAGTTTAAACCGCCGTGAAGCGAAACAAATGGTCGAGTTATTTTTTGATGAGATCAGCCAAGCACTGATCTCTGGCGAGCAAGTTAAACTTTCAGGGTTTGGGAACTTCGAGTTACGTGATAAACGTCAACGACCTGGTCGCAACCCGAAAACAGGCGAAGAAATTCCAATTTCAGCCCGCCGTGTAGTCACATTCCGCGCAGGGCAGAAATTCCGCCAGCGTGTGGGAAATGAGCAGATCGATTGATCTGCTTTTTTTTATGCTTTTTATAAGAGATTTTAGAAAGACGCTGTGATTTAGCAAGACATAGTGATTGATCTTGCAATTGAGAGACTTGAATCAAACTATGGATATGAATGAAAACACTGTAGAGCTGAACAAGACGCTACCTAAGAATTGAGCGTGGAGATGAGAAACCAAAAGGTTATATCGAAATAAATGCCGAATGGGGTTAAGTGTTTTGGTTAAATGCTTTTATATGCTGAATCATCTACTTGAAAAAGATGGATTGAGCGATTTGGAGATATTGTGCTGAGTAAAATAAATTTTAGACAAAATATTCAGAAATAAAAAAGAGAGCCATCGGCTCTCTTTTTGTACTGCATAATCGTATCGATTATTGAGCAGCAGCTTCAGAAGCAGCAGCAGCAGCGTCTACAGCAGCGTCAGCAGCATCAGTTGCAGCAGCAGCAGCAGTGTCAGCAGCATCAGCAGCAGCGTCTACAGCAACTTCAGCGTCAGAAGCAACTTCAACAGCAGCAGCGTCAGCAGCAGCTTCAGCTTCAGATGCAGCTACAACAGCTTCAGATGCAGCAGCGTTAGCGTCAGCAGCAGCTTCTTCAGTTTTTTTAGCACAACCAACGAAAGCTAAAGTAGTAGCAACTGCAGCAGCAATAGCGATTTTTTTGAATAACATGGCATCACTCTCTAAAATATGAGATTAAAAAAAACCGAAGTTAGTCTGTTGTATGCTTTTATTATTCCTAAATTTTGTTAGGCACTAACAACGCAGGCGCAGTCTAACTGGTCTGCGAATATGCTATCACTGCGCTTTTTGAATTGCTACTAGGTTGATTGAAAAAAAGGCAAAAAAACGCGAAAAATACCTGCGTTTTTAACAGAAAATAACAATTAATTTGGCATTTTAGATTGGAGAGTTGCGCGTTAACTGGCTAAAAACTAAAAGGTTTTTACTAAATATTTTTTTATAATCATTTACTTAAAAATAAGTTTACATATACCACGTGCAATTGTGTCTTTATGTAAATTTTGTCAACCAAATAAAAAAGCCATCGTTATAAGATGACTTTTTTAGGTGTTCTAATATTTATAGCAGTTTAATTGGCAGCTTTACGTTTCATTTGATCAAAGAAATCGTCATTGGTTTTGGTTTCTTTCATGCGATCAAGCAAGAATTCCATTGCCGCCAATTCATCTTGAGTGTGTAACAATTTACGTAAAATCCAAACCTTACGTAGATTATCTTCACTCATTAAACGCTCTTCACGACGCGTGCCTGATTTCTTGATGTTCATGGCAGGGAAAACACGTTTTTCTGCAATACGACGGTCTAAGGTAATCTCTTGGTTGCCTGTACCTTTAAACTCTTCGTAAATCACTTCATCCATTTTACTGCCTGTTTCAATCAGTGCAGTTGAAATAATGGTTAGAGAACCACCTTCTTCAATATTACGTGCAGCACCAAAGAAACGTTTTGGACGTTCTAGAGCATGTGCATCTACACCGCCCGTTAAAACTTTGCCTGAAGATGGTACAACGGTGTTATAGGCACGAGCCAAACGGGTAATTGAATCAAGTAAGATCACGACATCTTTTTTGTGCTCAACCAAACGTTTGGCTTTTTCAATCACCATTTCAGCCACTTGAACGTGACGTGCAGGTGATTCATCAAAGGTTGATGCAATCACTTCACCGCGCACGGTGCGTTCCATTTCCGTCACTTCTTCAGGGCGTTCGTCAATCAGAAGGACGATTAAGAACACCTCAGGATTGTTGCGCACAATCGACTGGGCGATGTTTTGCAGCAACATGGTTTTACCCGCTTTAGGCGGAGCGACAATAATTGAACGCTGACCTTTACCAATTGGGGCAACCAAATCTACTACACGAGCAGTTAAGTCTTCAGTTGTTCCATTACCCAGCTCCATTACCAATTGTTCTGTTGGGAAAAGTGGAGTCAAGTTTTCAAATAAAATTTTATTACGTGAATTTTCAGGGGTGTCGTAGTTAATTTGGTTTACTTTAAGTAAAGCAAAATAACGTTCACCTTCTTTAGGTGGGCGAATGGTCCCTGTAATTGTGTCACCTGTTCGTAGGTTAAAGCGACGAATTTGTGAAGGGCTGACATAAATGTCATCTGGCCCAGCTAGGTATGAACCAGCAGCAGAGCGTAAGAAACCAAAACCATCAGAGAGAATTTCTAGAACGCCATCACCAAAAATCTCTTCACCATTCATGGCATGGCGCTTTAAGATGGCAAAAATAATGTCTTGCTTGCGGTTACGCGCCATTCCTTCAAGGCCCATAAACTCGGCAATCTTGATGAGTTCGCCAATCGGTTTTTTCTTGAGTTCGGTTAAATTCATAGAGGTTCTGATAGAATTAAAATTCTGAGGTACAGGTTAGAGAGGGAGCAACATTTAGCCGCATTCATACAATAAAATGAAAGCAATTGTATTTGCACAATAACGATTCAGAGCACTGATTCATTGTTTGATTGAAAAATGTGAAAAACAATTTCTGTTGCCGAGCGGCATTTTTGTGTTGTGTCTTTTCAGAAAGAGGATGAAAGATCCTGCGTTTCCTGAGCATGCAATATAAGAGAGAAACGTCTACTTGTCAATTTGTAGGCAAAAAAAATACGCCAACGCGTGGCGTATTTTTTTCATCATTACTAAATAGACGATGGATCAATCGACTTAGATATTTTCGTCAATAAATGCAGTTAATTTAGATTTAGGCGCTGCACCAACTTGCTGTGCAACCACTTCGCCATTTTTGAACATCAATAAAGCTGGAATATTGCGGATGTTATAGTTCACTGCAGTTTGTTCGCAAGAAGTCACATCAACCTTTACAATTTTAACTTTGCCTTCGTATTCGTTTGCAAGTACTTCAAGTACAGGTGCAATTGCTTTACATGGCGCACACCAGCCAGCCCAAAAGTCAACCAATACAGGAGTATCCGATTGAAGAACATCTGCTTCGAAGTTTGCATCAGTAGTGTTTACGATGTTGCCAGACATGGATTACGCTCCAAATAATTTATAAGATAGCTTTAATTAGTATTACATAGCCATCTTGAACAAAGTAGGGGAATGTGTGGATTTTCCATTCAAAATATAAATTTGTCTAATTGATCGTGACGATAACACTAAACGAAAATGCTAATTCTGTAACACAATTGTCATATATGCAGAAAATTTAAAGAGTCATTAAATTGTGCTGATAAATGGCTTTTAAATTAGGTTTATGTGAATTACTCTAGGCACAATTCTGTCTAGGTTTGTTTGAAGAATGTCTGATTTTTTAATTGATGAAGAGTTACTCGCAGCCATCGATATGGGGTCGAATAGTTTCCACTTGGCGATTGCACGGGTGGATCATGGTGAAGTAAAAAAAGTGGCATCAATGTCAGAAAAAGTACAGTTGGCTGCAGGTTTAGATGAAAATAAGAATTTGACCGAAGCAGCTCAACAACGAGGTTTGGCTTGTTTGGCGCGTTTTGTGGGGCGTTTAACTGCAGTACAGTCAAACCGTTTGCGTATTGTGGCAACCAACGCATTGCGTCAGGCCAAAAATGGACATGAGTTTATTCAAAAAGCCGCAGAAATTTTGCCTAAACCTATTGAAATTATTGCAGGGCGTGAAGAAGCCCGTTTAATTTATTTAGGTGTATCGCACACGATGGCGAATAGTGGGCGTCGTTTGGTGATTGATATTGGCGGTGGTTCGACAGAACTGATTATTGGCGAAGAGTTTGAGCCAATTCATACTGAATCTTTACAAATGGGTTGTGTGGCCTATACCCAAGCCTATTTTGCCGATGGTGAAATTAGCAAAAGTAGTTTTGAAAAAGCAGTAGTTGCAGCGCGTAAAGAGCTGTATTCGATTGCTAACACTTATAAAGAAGCAGGCTGGGATACGGTTGTAGGTTCAAGCGGTACAATTAAAGCCTGTCGTCAAATTACGGTAAATATGGGTTGGAGCAATGAGCAGGAAAATCTGACTCGTGAAGGTTTAGAAAAACTCAAAGACCGTTTGCTCAAGTTTAAACACGTATCAGAAATGGAATTTGATGGTCTAAAAGAAGACCGCCGAGCAGTTTTGCCAGCAGGTTTGGCCATTTTATATGCCGTATTTGATGTATTAGATATCGATAAATTGGTGTATTCCGATGGTGCCTTGCGTGAAGGCGTAATGTATGACTTGTTAGGACGTTTCCAGCATGAAGACATTCGTGATCGCAGTGTACAGGCCTTAATGGGACGTTATAACTCAGACCCGAAACAGGCTGGACGCGTGGTCAAAACTGCGCAACATTTGTTTGATAGTGTGGCAGAACCATTAAAACTAAATAATGAAGATAGTGACTTATTGCGACGTGCTGCGTACCTGCATGAAATTGGTTTAGCCATCAGTCACAGCAGTTATCATCGTCACGGTGCATATTTATTGCAACATTCGGACATTCCCGGTTTCTCACAAATTGACCAAAACTATCTCTCGCATTTGGTCGGCAACCATCGTCGAAAGTTGCGCCAAGACGCGAAAACAGAAGCACTGAAAGCGGGTGGCAATAAAATTGTTTACTTAAGTTTGTTGCTTCGCCTTGCAGTTTTGGTCAACGCAAGTCGTAGCGATGCGATGCTTCCTGCCATTGAATTAAGCATCCGCAATGCGCAACAATGGCAGCTCAGCGTGTCGGGTGATGCCAAACAATGGCCATTGCTTGTCGCTGAATTGCACGATGAACAAGTGCAATTCAAGAATTGGGACATTGAATTGAATATTCAGTCGGAACAATTTGTCGATTAAGATTTGGTTAATTTAGGGATAACAGTCGACTTATGAAAAAAGCTGCTCAATCTAAAGCATGGAAAACCGTGCAAATTGCACGTCATCCTGAACGTCCGCAATTTCTAGACTATGTGGGTGAAATTTTCACTGAATTTGATGCCTTACATGGCGATCGTTTATTTGGTGATGATGGTGCAATGATCGGTGGATTGGCACGCTTTGATGGTCAGCCTGTCATGGTGATAGGTCAACATCGTGGTCGCAGTACCCGCGAAAAATTACAACACAACTTCGGGATGTGTAATCCAGAAGGCTACCGTAAGGCACAGCGTCTTATGGATATGGCAGAGCGTTTTAATCTGCCAGTTTTCACTTTTGTTGATACGATGGGTGCATACCCAGGTGTAGGTGCAGAGGAACGTGGTCAGGCAGAAGCGATTGCGACCAGCTTAGCGCAATTGTCGAACTTAAAAGTACCTGTAATTGCTACAGTATTGGGCGAAGGTGGTTCAGGCGGTGCGTTGGGTATTGGCGTGGCTGACCGTGTGGTAATGTTGTCACACAGTATTTACTCTGTTATTTCACCAGAAGGTTGTGCGTCTATTCTGTGGAAAACTGCAGAAAAAGCCGAACAAGCCAGTGAAGCATTGGCATTGACTGCAGAAAAACTGCAAAAGATTGGTATTGTAGAATACGTGGTTGATGAAGGTGAGGGTGCGCATTTAAACCCTGAACAAGTCATGCACAGTCTGAAAAATGTGTTAAAAGAAGCTTTGGATGAATTGCAAGCGATGGATGCAACACAACGATGCGAAGAACGTTACCAGCGTTTAATGAAGTTTGGCAGCGACAATTTAGGTCTAGCGTCTTAAGCCAATTACAGGCTTTTTCTGCACAGACAAAATTTTTAATCGGATGTAGTGGCGGCATGGATTCCATGCTGCTACTGCATCTTTTGTCGTTTTTGTGCCCTGAAAAAGTACGCGCGATTTATATTGATCACCAATTGCAAAGTCCAAGCGCAGCGTGGGGCACATTGGTGCAAGCCACCTGCCAAAATTTAAATGTGCCGTGTGTGCTGCAAAAAGTCAGTGTGTCTGAGGGTAATTTAGAAAATCAGGCACGTCAGGCGCGTTATCAGGCCTATATGCAGCACTTAGATAGCAACGAAGTTCTAGTATTGGCGCATCATCAGCAAGATCAGGCAGAAACCGTATTGCTGCGTTTGTTTTCAGGCGCAGGTGTGCAAGGACTTGCTGCCATGCAAGCTGTCGATGTGCGTGATGACATCAGTATTTGGCGTCCGTTATTGGATATTTCGCGTGAGCAGATTTGCCAATGGAGTGCTGAATTAAAGCTCGATTATGTGCAAGACCCAAGCAATCAGGATGTGCATTATGACCGAGCTTGGGCAAGAGAAATATTGTGGCCTGTCGTGCAACAGCGTTTTCCTAAAATGCAGCAAGCTGTGACGCGTACTGCAAACTTGATGCAAGATACTGAAAACATTTTGGCAGAAGTTTTGGCGCAGGATTTAGCTGCATGTGGCACAGACTCGCAGTTGAATTTAATTCAGTTACAACAATTGTCTTTGTCACGGCAACGTCAGCTATTATCGGCATGGATGAAAGGACAGGCACAATATCGCCCAAGTTTTGATATGGTCGAACGCTTGCAACGTGAGGTGATTCAAGCCAAAGCCGATGCACAAGCGGCATTACATTGTCAGGATTATTATTATCTGCGTTATCAGCAACAATTATTTCGTTTGCCGAAAGCGGAGTATTTAGCTGCAGAACATTTTGAGGCAGAAGAACAAGTGTTATGTTTGCAGGCAGATCAGACTTTTCAAGTGTGGTCTGGCTGTTATCAACTGCAACAAGCCAAAGTCGGTTTATCTGCAACTTTGCTGAATCGTCCGTTAACTTTACGGCCACGTTTGGGTGGTGAAAAAATTCATTTGTATGGTCGGGTGGGCACATGGCCACTGAAAAAAGCCATTCAGGAAGCACAAATTTTTCCGTGGACGCGTCATACAATTCAAATATTAAGCCTAGATAATGTTATGCTAGGCGTTTTTAGCCCCAAAGGCTTTTGGCTTGCACAGTCGGACTATTGTGTCGCAGATGGATGGCAACCGAATTTAGTCTCTTAACGACAAAGAACTCAACGAAGAGCGTGAATCATGAGTGCAGTATTGAATTGTAATATTAGTTTCATTGGCGGTGGCAACATGGCGCAAGCCTTGATTGGTGGTTTGATTGCCAGAGGTTTGCCGCCAACCCGTATTACAGTTTCAGACCCTGTAGAACAAGTGCGTGAATTATTAAAAGAAAAAGATGTGCATGTCACTGAGGATAATTTGGCCGCGATTGCAGATGCAGATATTGTGGTATTTGCAGTCAAACCACAGGTTTTGGCACAAGTATTGCGTCCATTGCACGGTCAGTTTGAAGATAAACTGGTGATTTCGATTGTTGCGGGCGCAGAAATTGCCACGATTTCTGAGTTATTACGTACAGAACGTGTAGTGCGGGTAATGCCAAATACGCCTGCTTTGGTGCAAACAGGTGCACATGGTTTGTATGCAACCGAACAGGTCAATAGCACTGACCGTGAATTGGCAAGTCAGGTTTTGGCAGCGACAGGTTTAACTATTTGGGTAAACTCTGAGGCGCAAATTGATGCTGTGACTGCAGTATCTGGTTCAGGGCCAGCATATTTCTTCTATTTGATGGAAAGTATGATTCGTGCAGGCAAGAACTTAGGTTTAGATGAAAAAGTGGCGACAGCACTGACGTTACAAACTGCTTTGGGTGCAGCACAAATGGCAATTACCAGCTCGAATACACCTGCAGAATTACGCAAAAATGTAACTTCACCAAATGGCACGACCCAAGCGGCAATTGAAGTGTTTGATCATGCGCAAATTTCACAAAATATTCAGGCGGCATTGGCTGCTGCTAAAACGCGTAGTCAAGAATTAGCGCAAGAGTTGAGTGATAGTATTTAATTATTGAAAAACAATGAATTTAAATTTTAGGAAAGTTTAAGTATGGGTGCAAATTCTGCGCTAATTTTTGGCATTATCATTAACGTAGCGATTTTGCTCGTATTCTTCCGTTTCTTAATGCAATTGGCAGCGGTGAGTCCTTATAACCCTGTGGTGCTTTCAACCATTAAAGCCACCAAAATTGTAGATGTATTTGGACGTATTTTTCCAACGGTTGGCAAAGGTCGAGTTAACTCTGCAGCCTTGGCTTTGTTGGTGGTGTTGTATCTACTCAAAATTTTTGGTGTTATGTATCTCAATGGTGCGATGCCGAATAGTCCAATTCACTTACTGATTCTGACTTTTGTGACCATGATTCAGGATTTAATCCGTTTCTGTCGTTATTTGATTTTTGCCACCATTATTTTGAGTTGGGTGGTGATGTTTACTCAATCTCGTGGCCCGTATATTGAGGTGATTCAAGAGTTGGCAGAGCCGTTATTAGCACCATTTCGTCGTTTATTGCCGAACATGGGCATGATTGATTTGTCGCCAATTATTGCATTTTTGGCTTTATATATCGCTGAAATTATTATGAATCAGGTAGCGATTGTATTGCTGACAGGCTTATAAGTCGCATTATCCTAAAACATTAAAAAGGACTCAAATCGAGTCCTTTTTTTGTAGTTTAAGTTTGGGCTGACGACGTTAATGAGTCTTCAGAAATACAAATAACCTGCATCCTGACCTCCTTCTAGGCGAAGGAAGGTGCTGAAAAAAGAGAGCGCAACGACTTTAGTGCGCTTCATCCCAGTTATTGCCTTTTCCGACTTCCACCACCAATGGTACAGAAATTTCCACCACAGATTGCATGACTTCTGCCAACTTCGGCGCGAGTTCATCTGCCGCATCTGCATCGACTTCAAATACCAATTCATCGTGTACTTGCAGCAACATTTTGGCTTGCGCTTGCGGTAACATTTTGTCGACTTCAATCATCGCCATTTTAATAATATCAGCTGCAGAGCCTTGTAATGGCGCGTTAATTGCCGCACGTTCTGCCGCTTTACGTACCATCATATTACGTGCAGCAATATCTGGCGTATAGAGGCGACGACCTAAAATAGTTTCTACAAAACCTTGTTCTAGCGCGACTTGGCGGGTACGTTGCATATATTCATAAATGCCCGGATAACGCTGGAAGTATTGCTTGATGTAGTTTTGTGATTCTTCACGGGTAAACCCAAGCTGACGAATTAAGCCAAATTCCGACATGCCGTAGAGCAGACCGAAGTTTACAGCTTTGGCCTGACGACGCTGATCTGAGGTTACGTCTTCTAAGGCAATACCCAAGACTTCTGCCGCAGTACGGCGGTGCACGTCTTGTCCATGGTTAAAGGCATCGAGTAGGGCATCATCTTGTGAAAAATGTGCCATTAAACGCAATTCGATTTGCGAGTAGTCGGCTGCCAACAACACGCGACCTTCAGGTGCGACAAAGGCTTTACGAATTTGACGACCAATTTCGGTACGAATTGGAATGTTTTGTAAGTTTGGATCAGTAGAAGATAAACGCCCTGTTGCAGTCAAAGCTTGGTGATAACTGGTATGCACTCGATGCGTATCGTTGTTGGCTTGTTTCAGTAAGCCATCGGTATAGGTGCTTTTGAGTTTAGATAAACCACGGTAGTCTAAAATTAAACTACTGATCGGATGCTCAATTTTTTCCAAAACACTTTCACTGGTACTGTATTGACCTGTTGCGGTTTTCTTGCCGCCTTTGAGTCCGAGTTTATCAAACAGGATTTCGCCCACTTGTTTAGGTGAGCTGACGTTAAAGTTTTCACCAGCCAATTCTACAATTTGATTTTCCAAATCCTGCATGGTCTGGGCAAAATCGACACCGAGTTGATCTAAAAATTGCAAATCAAGCTGAATGCCGTTTTCTTCCATACTGGTCAGTACTCGGGCAACAGGCATTTCAATGTTGTGCAAAATATTAACCAATTCAGGGTGTTTTTGCAGCTTCGCAGACAGCACTTCATATAAACGATAGGTGACATGTGCATCTTCGGCGGCATAATGTGCTGCTGTTTCAATTTCAATTTGATTGAAGGTTTTTTGCTTAACGCCTTTACCCGCAATTTGTTCATAAGATGTGGTCAAGTGACTTAAATATAAACGTGCCACATCATCCATGCCGTGACGTGTCGCCACTGAGTTAAGTACATAAGACGCCAACATGGTGTCAAAATACCAACCTTGTAAATGAATACCATGATTTTCAAGCACATGTGCATCATACTTTAAATGATGTCCAATTTTTTCTACGGCATTATTTTCTAAAATTGGTTTGATTTGCGCCAAAACCTGATCACGGTCGAGCTGCTGTGGTGCGCCTGCATAATCATGCGCTAAAGGCACGTAATAGGCATCTTTCGCATCAAACGCCACAGAAAAACCAACAATTTCCGCAATTCGATAATCCAGACTGGTGGTTTCCGTATCAAATGCGAAACGCTGTGCCGTATTCAGACGTTGCAGTAAGGCATCCCAGTGCTGTGCATCTAAAATGGTGTGATAGCTTGCAGAACCCAGTTGATCATCTACGCTACTTTGAGTGGCCTGATCTTCTGTCGCAATTTCACTGGTTGTCGGTGGTGTCACTGTTTTTGCCGCTTGCTGATAATTACGGTTGTTTGGATTATTTGGATGATCCAGCGATTGCAGCTGATTACGGAACTCAAGTTCGGTATATAAATTACGTAAGGCTTCGACATCTGGTTCTTGTAGTTTTAGATCGGCATAACCAAAGTTCAGATCAAGGTCACAAACAATGCTGGCGAGTTGATGATCTAGCGCGATGCCATCGGCATTGTCTTTAATATTTTGTCCGACTTTGCCTTTAATATGATCGACATTTTCTAAAATCGCACCAATCGAGCCATATTCGGTCAGTAGTTTTGCAGCAGTTTTGGCGCCAATGCCGGGCACGCCCATAATACCATCGGAAGCATCACCCATGAGGGTCAGATAATCAATAATTTGATGCGGCCATACGCCAAACTTGTCAAATACAGCCTGAATATCCATTGGCTTTTCTTTGAAGCTGTCTTCAAGGGTAACTTTTTCAGTCACCAACTGCGCCATGTCTTTATCGCCCGTAGAAATCAGTACTTGCTGTCCTTCGGCTTCGGCACGTTTGGCTAAAGTTCCAATAATATCATCGGCTTCTGCGCCTGGTAGCATGTAAAGTGGAATACCCAAAGCACGAATTAAAGCATGTAAGTATGGAATTTGCTGAGAAAGTTCCTCAGGCATACTTGGGCGGTCACCTTTATAAATTGGCGATAGTTCGTGACGGAAAGTCGGCTCAGGCGTATCAAAAATTACCGCCATGTGAGTAGGCTGAGTACGACGCATCAACTTTTGAATCGCAGAGATCGCGCCACGAATAGCATTGGTATGTAAACCAGTTGACGTGGTTAATGGTGGTAGTGCGTGAAAGGCACGAAATAGAAAATATGAGCCATCGACCAAGACAAATGGTGGCATGGATTGATTCCTTCTGCAAATAAGCAGTTTATTGTACGTGATTTTTGCAGTTGTCGCAGAAACTGATTTTTACGGCAAGTGTTGCAGACGCACAGTTACCGAATTGCTGATGAATCCTGATTCAGAATCGTGCTGTCTGTTGTATGATCGGAGCCATGACAATATCAATAAAATGAAGAGCAATGCAGACAGGGCAGAATGAAATTCGAATCATTTGGTTCATGCTATTAATCATAATTTCAATTGGCGCATGGTGGCTCGGTGTGCCGATGCTGAGTTATATCTGTGCAGTTGCTGCGGTGGTCAGCGTGATGTTTTTTGTGGGACGAGTGCAGAACTCACTGGAACAGGTTGTGGATGCACAGTCACAAGTACAACGCCAAAGCTCTAAAACTCCTTTATATATCGCCGCTTATATTGCTTTTTTAGGAATATTGCTGGATTGGTATTTACTGACATCTATTGCTTTAAGTGCATGGATTTTTATGTTGTTGCGATGGTTGCAGCGTTTGGAGCAAGGACTGTATCAATTACAGCAATTACAAAGTGCCGCTAAGCTTCAGGCGCATGCTCAAAAGAGCTATCCTCAAAAGACCAATGCTCAAGAGAAAAAGGTTCAAACGCAATTCGCAGAGCATATTTTAGCCAATACATCTGAAGTTGATGCAAGTCTTTCATCAGTTAAGGCAAATGTGGATGATGGTGTTATATCAACCGCTTCTCAACCTGAAACCATCGCTATTCAATCTGATTCCACATTATCGAGCGAGCCGAATTCTGTTCGGGAACAAGCAGCTCAAGTTTCTTATCCATATCAAGACCAAGAGTATCTACATCAAGAATATTCAGCTCCAGATTTAGCCAAATCCTCAAGGTCTGTTGCACCTTTTGCAACTCAGTCGCGCTCATCAAGTAACAGTTTATTGCAACAAGCTCAATCATGGCTGATACATGGTAATCCTGTATTAAAAGCAGCAATTGTAGTGTTACTCATAGGCGTGGTGTTACTGCTACGTTTTGCTACTGAACATTGGCAATTTAGTTTGGCAGTGAAACTTTTGTTCGTTGCTGGCGTGAGTGCAGCAGTGACAGTATTCGGTTATCTGTTACGCAACAAAAATCGCAGCTTTGCTTTGGGTGTGCAAGGTTTGGGGTTGGCTGGGCTGTGTCTGACCTTATTTTTTGCCTATTACAATTTGGTCATTCCAAATTTAGCTATCGCCAGTCTGTGTTTTATTGTGGTGATGTTGCTCACGCTCTGGCTGAGTTTAAAACAACAATCAGTCGAACTTGCCCTCATGGCAATGCTGATTGCGTATTTCGCACCGTTTACTTTACCTGTTCGTAATGCAACAGCCATTGAATTTATTGCCTATTATTTGCTGATTAATATTTCGGTTGCCATTTTAAGTAGTTTACGTCCGTGGAAATATTTAAATCAAATTGCGTTTTTAATGACGGTTGTGGTGGGTGGCAGCTATGCCTTTTATCATGGTTATATCTTTGAACGGCAGGTGCTAACGCTTTTAGTTTTGGCGCATGCGGCTATTTTTATTTGGTTGGGTTTTCGCTTTAGTCAGCTTTTGGCACAGGAAGATGTCGCCACGTTTCAGCTGAAACCTATTTTAGACCTTGCCTTGATTTTTGGCGCACCCATTGTCGGTTATGCCTGTTTATATCTGATGTATTTTGAAGAAACAGCAGAGCAGGCAGCCTTTAGTTTGTTATTTGCGGTGGTTTTTGCAGGTTTGTATTGGCTGACCAAACAGCATCGGCAGACACAATTTATTGCACAAAGTTATTTCAGTTTGATGCTGATTTTTAGTGTGTTGATTCCACCTATTTTACTGCCTGAACAATGGAGTGTCATTGGTTGGGCATTACAAGGCGTGGCTGTGTTTATTTTTGCCTTTATTCAATATTCTAAAATTAGCCGTTATTTGGCACTAGGTTTGTTTGCCGTAGCGGGCTTATCTGGGCTGTATTATTTAGTAGAGTTGCCTTATTTCGAGCGCAGTATTTATTGGGTACTGAGCCTAAGTTATGCCACGGTTGTGGTGTTTTCCAACAGCCGTGCAGCTTTCAGACAACAACTGAGCACAGCAACCACGAGCGTACTGTGTTTAATGATGTTGTCTGCAACCAGTTTATGGCTATGGTTAGGTTTAGATTACTTTGATGGAGAACTTGCAACCGTACAGACGCTTTTGGCGGTGGTGGTCATTTATTTACTTATCAACGAAGTACTACTTTCTCGTCAAGCGACATGGTCATGGCTATTGCCCAAATGGTTAGGTCTAACGCCAGTTTCGCTCACTGCAGCAGGTTTATTATTCAGCCGTAGCTATGATGGAGCGGTGCATTGGGTTTCGGGTACTGAACGTCTGCTATTTGCCTTGTTTGCAGGCGTGCTCAGTGTGTTGTGGTTGCGTCCTTTATGGACTGTCCGCAGCGACAAAGAATGGCTGAGTTTAGGACTATTACCCATTTTGGCGATGGCGAGTTTAACGCTGTTACCACAGCATCCGTATAGCAGCGTGGTGATTTTACCATTGCTCTTTGCGGCGTGGTGTTGGTGGCAACAACCGGATTCAGATTGGCGCAAATTTTGGTATGCGCGTAGCAATTTAATCTTCATGTTGATGTGGATGCTATGTTCACAACTGTTGACTGAACACGAATTTTACGGCTATGTACTGCCTATTTTGAATCCATTTGATTTGGTTAGTATAGCCATGTTGGTGGCTATTTTGTGGATGTTGAATCTGCAACGCAAAACCCATTTAGACCAAGGCTTGGCAGCGGTAATTATGGTCTTGAGTTTACTGTGGCTAAGTAGTTATGTGCTATTACGTGCCTTACATCTGTATTTGGGAACGCCAATCAACCAAATTGCTGTTTGGCAAGATGCCACTGTGCAGCTCAGTTTGACCTTGCTTTGGGTGAGTTTGGCTTGTATCGCCATGTGGATTGCCAGTCTGAAACAATTACGTGCCTTGTGGATTTTAGGCAGCAGTATTTTGGTGATTGTGACCTTAAAATTGGTGCTTTTAGATTTATCTAATATTGGAACTTTAATGCGCGTGCTGTCATTCTTTGCTGCAGGTTTAGGTATGCTACTGATTGCATATATTGCCCCAATTCCTGAGACAGATCTCGTAAAAAACAACACTTCGCCGTCTTCCAAAGCTTGAGCAGATCCTCAAGTTTAGTTAGAGGCAAAGTGTCGAAGACTGAAACGATTACTTTAAGTCAGGTTCTCGTTTCAGTGCTTGGGCATTGGCATATTGATCAAGTTCTTCATTATTTAAAGGGCGCGATAAAGGATGATCAACAAAACCCATTTTGGGTACAGGAATTTCGATTTGGTTGTCTAGGAAACCATTACGGATACGTTCCTGCATTTCATCACGTACCTTTAAAAAGTTTTCTTGCTGACACCACACCGCAAACAACAATTCAATTGAAGATTCACGGAAAGCTGTAACTGTCACCGCGGGTTTAGGGTCAGACAGCACGAGCGGATATTGATTGGCGACACTGAGCAACACTTCACGCACTTTAATAATATCTTCGTGAAAATTAATCGCGAGGGTAATGGGCACACGTCGGATTGGAAACTTGGACAAGTTATGCACGGGTGCACGAATCAATTGTTCATTGGGTAAACGCACATAAATATTGTCTTGGGTCAGCAATTTAACTGAAAGTAAGTCAATTGAGATCACTTCACCTTCAATGGTGTGTCCGCGAATCAGGGTGATTTGAATGGTATCGCCCACTTCAAAAGAACCTTCACCAATCAGGAACATACCACTAATTAAATTGGATGCCGAGGTTTGTGAGGCAAAACCCAAAGCCACGGTTAAAATACCCGCTGCACCTAAAAACACGCTGAGTTTAAAGCCTGCTTCTTTCAGGCTCGCCATCACAAACAGCAGGAAAATAAAGTAAAAAATCCCGCGTCGCCAAACTAAGCGTTGATGCGCATTAAAACGTGCGCCAATAGTGCGTACAAAAGTATTGGAAACAAAACGTGCAATTAAGAAACCAATCAAAGACAATACAATTGCGACCAAAATTTCGGTCAGACGATCTGTATTGATACTGGTAAAAATTCCTTTGAGGCTGTTGGTGATTTCTTTGGAAATATTGGAATCTGCCATAACATCCTCTTAGAAAAATGAATCAAACATATTAAATAAAGCACCTGCCGTTTCACGCGGTGGTTGCAAATAGGTCACTTCACCTGCATGTGGCGGGGTGCGATTTTCAATCCGAATTCGTGGCGGGCGGTCTAAACCTTCATGCATCACTTTAATTTGTGAAGTCCATAAACGACCTGTACTTTCGCTGAAAAATAAAGGCAGCGCAGGCACAGGCACATTCATTCGGTCAAAACGCAATTGTTGATTGCTGGTGTTGTGAAATTCAATCGGCGTGACGGCACGAAATGCACGTGGTTTGAGTTGATGTAATTCGGTACGGCCATCGACTGCTGTGGCATAGCAAATTTCACCTGTACGATGATTGGGGCCAAACCAAGTATCTTTCGGGCGAATAATCGGCAAATCAAAAATGGGTTCACGTTGACCATCGACAAAGGCAGACATCCACAACGGTGTGCTGATATACAAGGTGCCGCGTTGCCCCGCAGGAATATAAATTGGATCGACAGGTTTAATCACCACTGAACGGTCTGCCAAACGAGGCATGAGCTGTAATTTACTTTGTGTAGATTTGAACATATAGCGTTCAATTTTCACAGGTTGTGGAAAGGCAAATTCAGGATCATCAATGTTATGCCATTGCTGTTCATAATCGTATTGAACCTGCGGGCGATAATATTCCAAACGCCATTCTTGCATACCACGGGTCAAACGTACTAAGAGTGAGCCAAATTGCCACGTTTTAGGACGATTGAGCTCAAACTCATAGTCACCCCACCATTTTAATTTAGCCGAATCAGTTTCTGAAATCTCATGATTTTGTGACAATGGCCTATCCCTTTCTTGATAAATCAGCGAAAACAGACTTCACGCTGTCATACGCTTAGAGTACACTCAAATTAAATTTTTTCATCATTATTATAATCGCTGATGCAAGTACTGAAACAATTACAAATACCGTATAGCTTTGCCAAACGCCATGGGGTGTTAATTCGTTATGAGGGCGATCATGCCTTTATTGTACGTCGTGAAAATACGCCGATGCTTGCCATTCAGGAGGCGCGTCGTTTTTTGGGGCATCCTGCACAGCATCAACTTTGTAGCGATCAGGAATTTCACCAATTATTAAGCAGCAGTTTTGCAGGTGATACAGGCGAGTCGCAGCAAGTCGCTGCGGGATTGGAAGATCACCCTGACTTGCTTAGTTTGGCAGATTCAGTTCCTGAAGCAGAAGACCTGATGGATCAGGAAGATGATGCACCGATTGTACGTTTAATCAATGCTTTACTGTCTGAAGCGATTCGGGTTGGCGCATCGGATATTCATATCGAATCTTTTGAGAAAAAACTGTCAGTCCGTTTGCGGGTCGATGGTCAGTTGCGTGAAATCGTGCAACCGCGCCGTGAACTTGCGCCTTTATTGGTGTCACGTATTAAAGTCATGGCAAAACTGGATATTGCCGAAAAACGTATCCCTCAAGATGGTCGTATTTCGCTCAGACTAGCAGGTCGTGAGGTCGATGTACGTGTGTCAACGCTGCCATCTTCGCATGGTGAGCGGGTGGTAATGCGTTTGCTGGATAAGCAAGCAGGTCGTTTAAACATGACGCACTTGGGGCTGATGCAAAATGATTATGAGTGCTTAAAGCAACTGGTACATCGACCACACGGGATTATTTTGGTTACAGGGCCGACAGGTTCGGGTAAAACTACGACCTTATATGCAGCTTTGTCAGACCTGAATGACGGTTCTAAAAATATTTTGACTGCAGAAGACCCGATTGAATATCAACTTGAAGGGATTGGGCAAACACAGGTCAATACCAAAGTGGATATGACCTTCGCTCGTGCTTTAAAAGCCATGCTGCGCCAAGACCCAGATGTGGTGATGGTGGGGGAGATTCGTGACTTAGAAACCGCCGAAATTGCAGTGCAGGCTTCCTTAACTGGTCACTTGGTACTGTCTACCCTACATACCAATACGGCCATTGGTGCAGTCACCCGTTTAAAAGATATGGGCATCGAGCCGTTCTTGCTGTCAAGTTCATTAATTGGGGTGATCGCGCAGCGTTTAGTGCGCACCTTATGTTCGCACTGCGCCACATGGCATGCTGCAGATGACTTTGAACAAGAACTCTTTAAAAGTGTGACCGATGCAAGCGATTTAAAACTTCCGCAACCGAAAGGTTGTGAGCACTGTTCACATACCGGATTTATCGGGCGTACTGCCATTTATGAAATTGTCCCGGTCGATGATCAAATGCGCCGTCTAGTGCATGGCAATGCTGCGGAATATGAAATTGAAACCTATGCGCGTAAACAGTCGGGTTCTATTCGGGATGATGGTTTGCGCAAAGTGTTGGCCGGTAAAACCACATTGGAAGAAGTGCTTCGAGTCACCAATGAAGCGGCGGAGTAGAGAGTTTTTCTGTAATTTTTAAATATAAGATGTACTTATAAAGTGCATCTTATATTTTGGTAGGTATGAAATTAGCTTATTTTTCTAAAATCTCTTTTATTTCCATTTCTAATCTTTCATAGAATTGTTCTAAAGTCATATTCTTAAAAAATCTATTTCTATTTACATATGGCAAAGCTTCCTGCATCAATTGATTATATAAAGGATCATTAACATACTTTGCTAACACTAAACGTGAGATAGCACCTAGACCTGTGATATATTCTTTTTCATCTCCATGATTCAACCACTGATTTAAAGTTTCCAGATCTTTATGTTTTTCTTCATCATAAATTAAAAAATCATAAACTTGTTGTAACACGTGCTGCAATTGTTGTGGATCATTAAAATGAATTGCTTCCCCCTCTATTCCATGAATATTGGGTAAATACTGCAAGGTATGATCATCTATAAAATGTTGGCGTAGTATACGGATTGCTTTTTCTGATGAAATTTGAATATAACTTCCCAAAGCAATTTGGCTATATGCTAAAACATTTTTTTTACTTGAACATAGTATTAATATACCTTCATATATTTGATCATTAAAATCTCGATGATATATAGTTTCGTTAAATTGATTTTTTTTTCTCTGCTTTATAAAATTTAAAGATTCTTTATTTAAATCTAACCACTGATCTGCAAAAATACTGAGCTTCTCTTGTGTTTGTGGTATAGCTTTAAATTGTAATAACTGTTCTCTTGATACTGCTTCGACAGAGCTTAACATCTGTTCAATACTTTTCTGATCGGGGAAAATAACATCCCGACTAAAAAACACATAATGTTTTGCATCAAAAGCAACGAGATTATACTTACGTAGTGTATCAACCAATATTTTATAAAGGTATTTACTTTTTTCCTGTATATATTCGATGACAAAAACATTTGTAGAAAAATTAAAAAAGCCTTTTACATTACTAAAGAACTGGATAATTTCTTCATCAAAGTTTTCTGCAAGTTCAGGATTAGTCACAATACTTTCAACTTCAATGAGCCAATTTTTCAGATTTTCTGTAAAACCTAAATCTTGAGGATTGGTTGCAAAATATTCTGCCTGTTCTAATGTAGAAATTGTTGTTTGAAAATGATGCTGTTCAGCATCCCATACATAAAATAACGCAGACATTTCTTATAAACTCGGTTTTAATTATTCGTCTTATCTTATTTATGTTTGAAATATAAGGCAATATTTTTTATAAAATTTATTTTGATAATTTAGGAAGCTACCCTAAAACATTTTGTTTTAGGGTAGGAGTTCATCAGGTAATCGCATTTAACGTTACATTGATATTGCCACGTGTTGCATTGGAATAAGGGCAGACAATATGTGCAGCATCGACCAATTTCTGTGCCTCGCTTGCATCCATACCCTCAAGATGAATATTAAGCGTCACTTCAATACCAAATCCTGTTGGAATAGGGCCGATACCAACATCACCTTCAACATAGGCAGCAGGGGCAATCGAAATTTTATCTCGGTTAGACACAAATTTCATTGCACCTAAAAAACAGGCTGAATAACCATGTCAACGGCATTCTAAAATTGACCCCTTTTACCTTACAAATGGCAAAGTAAAATTGACCCCTTTGATCTCGTATTAAGTTTCAACCTGGGGTTGAATCCCAATTCTTTTTCTATCCTTCAAACGATAACTCTCACCCGATATTTGTACCACATGACAGTGATGTAATAGCCGATCTAACATCGCAGCGGTCAACGTGACATCATCCGCAAATGACTTAGACCATTGGCTAAAGGGTAAGTTACTCGTCAATATCGTACTGCCTTTTTCATAACGCTTGGCAATCACGTTAAAGAACAGATTCGCTTCTTCACGTCCAAATGGTAAATAACCAATTTCATCGATAATCAGTAACTTGGGTCCCAGTACCGCACGCTGCATATAGGTTTTCAATTTACCTTGCTGATAGGCTGTACTCAGTTGCAGCATGAGATCGGCGGCGGTAATAAACTTGGTTTTGACATTGTTCATGATGGCCTTATAGCCTAATGCCATAGATAAGTGCGTTTTTCCTACTCCGCTAGCCCCCAGAAACACCACATTTTCTGCTCTAGCAATAAAGCTCAGATTGAACAGTTCAATCACCTGTGATTTAGGGGCCCCTAGGGCATAATTAAAATCATAGTCTTCCAGGGTTTTGACTTGAGGCAGGCCTGAGAGTTTCATCAGTACCTGCTGGCTGCGCTGTTGCCTGGCAGCATATTCATGCGTCAAGATCGCTTCAACAAAGTCGGCATAACTTCCATCTTGACCTAATGTTTGTTGTGCATGATGTGACCATTGTGATGCGATGGCAGGCAGATTGAGCTTTTGGCAAAGTTGCTCTATACGGTCGTATTGCAGATTCATCAGGAAACTCCCAGCAACTGGTCATATACCGATAAGGGATGCTGCAAACTCTCGTAGGGCATGACATGCTGTGCTGCTGCAACAGGTACAGTGCTAGAACCTGTATCTGATTGCGGTAATGGCGTAAATTTTTGCTGCTCCTGTTGCAGTCGAACAGCCGGTTTTTCTTGCGTGGTGGCATGAATCCGCTGATTGGCGGTTTCATGCAGCCACCGGCCAATGT
>NZ_JACASN010000080.1:0-2214 GCF_013390985.1 Acinetobacter sp. Swhac1
CCTTTGGTGATCCTGTATGGGTTAAAGCTGAAATTAGAAGCCTGAACACCAAGAGTGGTCACTGCTACCTAGAACTTGCTGAAAAAGAAGAGGGCACTGATAAAGTCATTGCATCTTGTAAAGGAACCATTTGGAAGTCCACTGCAGCTAAGCTTCTGTACAAGTTTCAGAACGAAAGTGGAATGGAGCTGTCAAAGGACCTGAATATTCTGATTAAAGTCAAAGCCAGCTTTAGCCCACAATATGGGTTCTCAGTAAACATTGAAGACATTGATTCAAGCTTTACGCTCGGTGATCTTGCGAGACGTTACCAACAGATCGTAAAGCAACTCACAGAAGATGGCTTGATTGACAAGAATAAGAAACTCCCTACACCATTTGACATTAACAAGGTTCTCGTCATTGCACCTGAACAAGCTGCAGGATTAGGAGACTTTAGAAAGGATGCTGATATTCTGTATAAAGCAGGGGTCTGTGAATTCATCTATCACTCAGCAACATTTCAAGGTAATACAGCAGCAGCAAGTATAATTGCTTCTTTAAGCCAAGGATTAAGACAGTGGGCCAATGAATACAAAACACCTCCTGACTTGATTGTCATCATTCGTGGTGGTGGTGCTGTCAATGATTTGGCTTACTTGAATGATTACGATCTAGCTGCTTTGCTTTGCAAACGATCAGTACCTATTTGGGTTGGTATTGGACATGAACGAGATAAGACCATTCTCGATGAAATTGCACATCGATCTTTTGATACACCAAGTAAAGTGATTGGCGGTATTAGAAACCATATTGCTGAACGTGTAGATGAGGTCAAGGTTTTCATTCAATCCATCCAACTGTACTCTCAGCAGCAGATCCAAGCGTACCAAAGCCAAAATGATCAGTTAATGCAAATCACCAAATCTATGGCTCAGGCACAACTTAATCAAACCAGCAAACAAGCTGACCAAGTGAAGACGAATGTCCATTACTTTGCTCAGCAACAATTGAAACGAGCAACGCTTAATGTGGAAACGCTGATGCGAATGACGCTGATCCAAAACCCTACAAATGTATTGGCTAGAGGTTATGCCATCGTTCGTAGTGGAGGGAAGGCTATAACATCCATTCATCAAGCCAAGGATCAAACTTTGGCGATTCAATTACATGATGGTTTAATCAATACACAAGTTTTACAGGTGAAACCAAATGAGTGAACAACAACTAACATTTAAAGAAGGCTATGACATCTTAAAGAAGAATGCTGAGCTTCTAGAGTCTCAAGAGGAGCCGGACATTGATAACCTGATGAAAGTTGTTGAAGAATCCATGGCAGCTTATAAAAGCTGTAAGCAACGCATTGATGCAGTACAACAAGCATTGAATGAAAGCTTTAAGGATTAATCTTTAATTGTTAGCAGTTGATCCCATTTAAAGTAGTTCTGTGTTAGCCGATTTCGTGACATATTCCATGTTCTGTTCGGCATTAAACTCGCGCCCAAGGCAATCTTGGTTTTGCCATACTTAAGATGAATCGCTTCAAGGGAATCCATCAAAGCGTCACTGATCTCGATATGCTTCATGTCGGTAAACATATCATATACATGGCTTGCCTTTGGTTCGAGACACGTTAGAATCACGCCACATTTCTTGAAGGCAATGTCCTTGGCATACAGGCCATCAATCATCGCTGTAGCGAGTTTAGATAGCAGCAATAAGTTGTCGGTAGGTTCTGGTAAAGCCAAGGATAAAGACTTGTTGTAGAAGGGCTTTGAGCTATCAAATGGGTTTGATTGTACGAAACCAATCAGACAACCACACAACAGATTATCATCTCTCAGTCTGCTAACCGCATCCATGACATATAGCGACATAGCCTCCTTGAGATCATCAATATGGTAGATGCGTTGACCAAAAGAGCGACTCGCAATAATTTGCTTCTTGGCTGGTGGCGTATGTTCCAGTTCAATGCAAGCAATTCCATGGAGTTCCAATAAGGTTCTGTGCATCACTACAGAAAATTGGTCCCTGATCATCACAGGGGAAGTCAAGACAAAATCCATAACTGAATGAATCCCCAGGCTGTTGAGCTTCTTGGAATGCTTTCGGCCTACGCCCCAGATTTCACCAACATCTATGGCTTGATGCAGAGTTTCAGCAGAGCATGGATCCATTGAAACCAAGTTGCAAACACCATTGAAGTAAGCGTTCTTCTTGGCAATATGGTTCGCT
>NZ_JACASN010000081.1:0-2212 GCF_013390985.1 Acinetobacter sp. Swhac1
TAAACGATTGGTATAGCGAATGGAAAGATATTGAACCCCTCTGTCACTATGGTGAATCACATTCTTTGGCATGTCTCGAGCATGTAACGCTTGCTCAAGTGCATCGAGCACCATATCTGTATTCATCCGTGTCGATACTTTCCATCCAACAATTGCTCGTGAGAAGACATCAATAATAAATGCAGTATAAACCCAGCCTGAATTTGTTTGAATATACGGGTGAGTAGACCAAGGGAATTTCACCCTTAGCCCCTCGCAGAACCGGACATGAACCTCTCAGCTCATCCGGCTCCCATTATCCAACCGATGGTAAACATCCCATTTTCCAGTGCACAAAGGCATTTGGAAAATCACGCGCAAGTCGCCCTAAGGCATATCTAGCCCGTCTTTTATGACGGGCCAAGTTTTTATACTTACGCCTCATCCAGCGTATAAGATAAGCATTCATGTGTTGCCAGATCGCTGACATTGCTGAACCATGGAATCGACCATAGTATTGCTGCCAACCTTGAAGAATTGGATTGAATATTGCAGATAAATCACTTAATTCGCGATTACACATCAGATGTAGATGCCATTTCCGAATAGTCTGTCGCATTGCTTTAAGTGCATCACGACTGACTGCAGGAGAGAAATTTACATAAACTCTTTTATACTTGTCCACAGCCTTACGGGGCCTAAACGTGTACCCGAGAAAAGTAAATTGAACATCGGGATATGCTTTACGACGATTAATATCTTGGCAATAAACAATCTTTGTCTTGTCTGGATGCAATTCGAGACCACATTCACGAAATCGTGCATCGATCTTTTGTAAAACAAGTTTGGCTTGAGATAAACTCCGACAATGAATTACGCCATCATCTGCATAACGGCAGAACCGTACACTTTGAAGATGTTTCGTAATCCACATATCAAAAGCATAATGCATAAATAAATTCGCCAATAAAGGACTCACAACACCACCTTGTGGTGTGCCGCGATTCCTTTCTAAAAGATGGCCATTTATGTGTTGCATTGGTGCTTTTAACCAACGTTGCACATATAAAAGAATCCATGGAATTTCACAGTGTTTCTTGAGTGCACGCATTAGTAAATCATGGTCGATGTTATCAAAGAGACCTTTGATATCAAATTCCACAACCCAGTCATAATCCCAACTTCGTCTCCTCACTATCGCAATTGCATCATGGGCAGAACGCCCTGGACGATATCCATATGAGTTTGGATGAAATAATGGATCAATTTTCGGCTCTAATAAGAGCTTAACTGCTGTTTGCGCGACTCGATCTGCAACTGTTGGAATACCTAGTATACGCACGCCACCTGACTTCTTTGGAATCGGAACAGCCTTAACTGGCGGTGGAAAATAACTGCCAGAACAAAGTCGATTCCATAGTTTGTATAGGTTGTTCTTTAAATGCTTTTCGAATTGCTCAATAGATTCATGATCAACGCCTGGAGCGCCACCATTCTCTTTGACTTTTTTAAATGCCTCCCAGATTAACGCTTTAGGAATATTAAATGGTTTGGTCATAAAGTTTTGCTCCTCCTGCTTGCACAGTTGACAAATCCGTAGACCTGGATAATGCAACCCCTTCGCTCCATTACCATTACAGTAACTTCAACACTACTATGAGTTGCTCCGCCCCTTGGTGACGCATTGCTATTATCAGCCTTGCCTTTTGAGCTTGTGCCTTTCGCTTGACATCGCCACCGAAGGTTCCCGCAGTTCAACGTAAGAGCCTGAATTAGGATCGCGCTGCCTCTACGCCGGACACCGAATGGCCCGTAAGCAGGTAACGGCCAAACTAATCGCGGGGTAACTTCCATCCCCGGTTTTGATGTCATTTGAGTACTTTCGACACTTGAACGGCAGTTCACTGTTGTTCGCCTTCCTAATTCTTACCTGACATCTCTACGATGCCTTTTCCATAACGCTCACGACCGGGACTTTTGATCCAAGCCGCTTATGGTGGTTTGCTACCTGCTCCTGCAAGCCGATAGCGAGGGGCCATACCCTCATCTCTTACGCCGCTTGCTGCGGCACACTGAAGTCAGCGACCCATAGCTGGTCAGGATGATCAGCACTAAAATTGCGTTTCACCAAGTCATCTGCTCGTTTTTGATCCTCTCGGCTACGGGTAGTTTGTTTATTCTTACCACGCCAAACACCTTGTATACCTAGTTTTTGCATCAATCGAGCAACTGT
>NZ_JACASN010000082.1:0-2181 GCF_013390985.1 Acinetobacter sp. Swhac1
TGTTCCATTTTAGATATTTGTTTAAGATAAGATATAACTCATTGAGATGTGTCATAGTATTCGTCGTTAGAAAACAATTATTATGACATTATTTCAATGAGTTATCTATTTTTGTCGTGTACAGAGATATTTTTATTTAATATTCTATCTCTATCCTTCATATCAGCTACGAATGTTTCTAAATTATCTTTCACGAAAACTATTCTTTGTTCAAAGATTTGCTTTGGAGTAAGTTCATCTAGCTGGAGATTCATATTTTTTGCCCAAATGATAAAAAGATCATCAAACCCTATTAAATTTTCTCCACTTTCCACACGTTCTTGATGGCAGTAATCGATAATAATTCTTTTGGCTTCTTCATGTCTTTTCACTGCTTTAAAAATTTCACTAATCGGTAAAAAATTAATATTATCGCTATCTTCGCTACCTCTAATGTGCATACCTACACATTTAACTTTACCTCGATGGAATCCTACAATTAATCCACCCGACATTCCATTTGTGTTTTCACTCAAATAACTTAACTTTTTGAAAACATGAGTGTAGGTATCCTTCGTCATCACTCCTTTAATAACATCTCTATTAACTATAGTGCTACATGAGTGAATATCGGGATTAAAGCTCATAGTTGCGTTTTCTGAGTCATAGAATATTTCGTTCGATTTTTCCGTAAATCCATTATCGAATAACAATATTCCTTCTTTAAAATCATTTATTTCTAATGTGGCAGTTTTATCGACATCGATCCAAAAATTAATCTCCTGACCAGGCATAGGATTGAATAACTCGACTAAAATTACATCTTTAAAGTCATAGTATTCATGTTCCTCTATGAGATCAGCAATCTCTACGAAATACTTCGGGTATAAGAAGTCATTTATAGATTTAAAGCTATGGTTAGCTCTAGATGTAACCCAAAAGGGTGAAGTATTAGAATTTTCATGATTATCTATATAGTCGAGTAATGTGTGACGCGTCGTTAATAGAAAGTAATTTAATCCTTGCTTTAACAGTATACCTGTTCCTATTCCAGTAAACATTTGATCTTTAAAATGTTCATTTTGATTTTCGGAATATTCTTCAAGAATATGAAAAATTCTTCGTGTCGAATTTCTTAGTATTTCATACTTAGCAAGTGCTTTAGCAAATGCTTGAGGAGTTAGGCGAGGGTGTGAACTTGTTTGCTTGTTCGGTTGCGGTTTTTTTCTACGTTTAGATAGTGGCATGAGAATCTATTTTCTTGGAAAGGCAGTAAGAATATTAATCATATTGATTTGAAATATAAAACATATATAAGCGATGAGGCATATATATCTTCGGATATTAAAAATCATTATGTTAAGAAGACAAATTGTTTAATATTTCACATGGGGGATCAACCGAGCCAATCTGCTAAATATTGCTAACAACAAAGCCGACGATTGAAAGTTGGCTTTTTATTTCGTTGAAAATTTAGATAATTATTCATCAAGATATAGAGCCTAGCGAACGAGTGTTGAAGCAGGGTGAAATAGAAAATAAAGCTATACATTGGTATATTTAATTAAAATATCTTTTAATATCATGGTGTTATTGTTTGGATATAGTTCTGACCCTCGGGACCATATAAAGGAAAAGCCCTCAAGCATATTAAGACTTGGGGGTTTTTTATTGTCTGAAATTAATAACTTATATCAAATCCCTAGAAAATTTTCGATGATTCTATTAGCCACATATCAGGTGGTCACTTCGTAAAATGAGTACCCGATCTTTGTTTGGATACTCATGGTGGAATCAGATGTTAAGCTTAAATTATTAGATCAATACAATAATCAAATGTGATTGATCGGGTGTCTTATAGGGCTTGTGGTACTTAAAAGCTTTATTAACTATCTAAAGCTACTTTGATGACATCTGCAATTGTCTCAGTGGTGACGCCTCTTTTTCGAGCATTCTCAGAATGGAACCAAGTTGCTAAGTCTTTATTGCCTTTAGATGCATTGCAGCCAACACAGCACAATGCAATATTGGATAAGGTTGTTATTCTTATATCGTTGATAATGTGTTCCCAAGACTGTTAGCGGCAGTGTAAAAATGACCCCCTAATGGCATTTAAAAACTGACCCCCTTGGTTAATATAGCGGTCATTTTGGACTGCTCAACATGTTAACTTTGGAGCAAGCAGTGACAATCCAAATACTT
>NZ_JACASN010000083.1:0-2151 GCF_013390985.1 Acinetobacter sp. Swhac1
TGAATCATGATACGCCACGGTGGTTGTGTTTTGTGTTAGCGCATTAATAAATACAACCACCTTTTTTATTTTTCAAGCGATAATTATAATATATTTCAACAGTTTAAGCCTTAAGTTGGCGCGTATGTGGCATTATCTCTCTATCACTAAACTCACACAAACTTTATGTAAACAAGTATGCTAATATGACTTATAATCAGTTTAATGAATTGAGAATAAAAGCATTATTTTCAATCAGTAAAATCCCTGCAACCAAAAAGAATAAAATTGAAGAATTAAAAGCAGAGAATAACAACTTAAAAATCAATAACTTAATCCTTATAAAGATCATATATGATCTAAAGTCAACAATTTCAAATTTAGCTTTAAAAACCAATAGCAAATATACAATTGATGAAATAAATAATAAACTAAAACAATTTGAAAAATTATTAAACCATGCTAATGAGGTTTATTTTCATGAAGAATAAAAAACTATATTCAATGGTTATTAATTTTTCACTACCAAATTATATCTCCACATCCAAACAAGATATAAAATTTTACAATCTTGATGCCTTACCCTTTTTATTATTCCCTAATGGAATCCCATGCTATGAAGCTAATTCATATCTTATTTATAAATTAAAATTTGGTTATTCTGAAAACTATAATGGCGGCACATATAGAATATTTGCCAATCATTTGAGTCATTTTATCAGATTTACTTTTTATTGTAAGGAAATTGAAAATTTCTCTCAATTTGATGATAATTTATTTTCTGATTTTATGGATTATTTACAAGATGATCCTCTTGTTCGTTCGAATAATCAAATTATAAACATTGCTTATCAAATTATAGATTTTCTTTTTTTTATTGGGGAGCTTTATAATATTAATAATTTTATTGGAATTGGTAAAAATAATAATATAAATTTAAGTAATAAAAATAAGAATGTTTATAGAGATAATAACAAAAAAAACTCTAACCCTAATTATTTTCATTATTCATTTCCTCCTCCTTCACCTAAACGAAAACGCTATCCTGTTTCCCTCGATGATTACAATAAGCTTCTGAATCATATAAATAACTCTGACATTGAGCCCCTAAGACATAGAAACTTATGTCTTCTCCAAGCACTTGAAAATACAGGTGGTAGAAGATCTGAAGTCTGCTCTATATCCATGAATTCTTTAAGATCAGCTTTAAAAACTGATTCAATCTCACCTTTGCTAGAAATTATAAATTTAAAAAATAATCGTTTAACAAAGACACGGGAAATTCCTGTTTCAAGAACTTTTTTACTGAATTTACGCTTTTATGTTCAATACTATAGAAATCCGATACTTCAAAAAAAAGGCATTAATCATGATTATATTTTTATTTCCCACACAACTGGTCATCCCTTACAACCAGATACATTAACTACTTATATGAATAATTGGTCCAAAGATGCCAATCTTTCCTCAAAAGTCTGTGCCCACATGTTCCGTCATAGATTTATTACAGAAAAATTTAAATCTTTAATTTTAGAACATGAATTATCGAATAGCGATGAATTTCGTAAACTGCTATTAAATACTTATCGATTAAAACAAATTATGCTTGAATGGACTGGTCACAGATCTATTACATCTTTAGATACATATATAAATTTAGCTTTTGATGAGCTTTCTGAAATCGATGAATTAAAAGAAAGAATTCTTTCAACCCCTTCTAATCATGTGATTAACACACACATCAATTTTTTAGAAAACTCTTTAAATAATAATCTTCCGATTGATCCTATTATATTACGCGAACTTATTGATCAACTTAAAAAATAAAACAAACTCTTAAATAAAGTTAATTACTTAATTTAATATTACATAACAGGTTCATTATATATAAACTATTCTTGTACAAACCTGCCAATATACCTTTATTTTACAATAGCTTTCTCAAATGAATTGGCCTATACCTAAACTGGTAATCCTCCCATAAATAACCGAAGTTAAAAGTAGAGGTTAAGCAGCCATTAGAGGTGGCTTTCCTTTGTTAGCTTGATGTGGTCTTTCATGGTTGTAATGCCACAACCAGTTTGTTGCATAATCTTGTACTTCATCCAAAGTATCAAATAAATGCTTGCTCAGCCAACTATAACGTATGGTCCGATTATAGCGTTCAATATA